>DASVGV010000019.1:0-7270 GCA_036379355.1 Mycobacteriales bacterium
CTCATCCACCCGACCGTCTCGCGCGTCTACCCCATGGCCGAGACCGGCCAGGCCGCCTACGACGTCCACCACAACATGCACCAGGGCAAGATCGGCGTGCTGACGCTGGCGCCGGAGGAGGGGCTCGGGGTCCGCGACGGCGCGATGCGCGAGCGGCACCTCACCGAGATCAACCGCTTCCGCGGCATCTGACCCGGAGCCCCCCGCTTCGATCTCGGCGGGTGCCGTAGCGTGGGGCCGATGCCCAAACCGAGACGGACGAGGACATACCGCCCGGGTCGGCGCGCGTTGGCGGCGCTGGCGGCCACCGGCGTCCTGGCACTGGCCGCGTGCGGGTCGGCGTCGCATCCGAAGGCCACCACGAGCACGGCGCCGGAGACGACGGACGCGGCGATCGCGCGGTTCCTGGACACCTACGTCGACCCCGACGGACGCGTGGTGCGCCACGACCAGGGCGGCGACACGGTCAGCGAGGGGCAGGCGTACGCGATGCTGCTCGCCGAGGCGGGCGACCGCCCGGGCACGGCACGCGCGGTGTGGACCTGGACCGCGGCGCACCTGCTGCGGCCCGACGGCCTCGTCTCCTACCGCGAGACGGCCGGGGGGCAGGTCGACCGGGACTCGGCCGGCGACGCGGACCTGCTGCTGGCGTGGGCGCTGGTCCGGTACGCCGGTCCGGACGCGAGCGCGCTGCACGCGGCCGGTGACCGGCTCGCCGCGGCCGTGCTCGCACACGAGACGGTGCGCACGGCCAAGGGGACGCCGGTACTCGTGGCCGGCAACTGGGCGACGAGCAGTCCGGCGGTCGTCGACCCCAGCTACTGGGCGCCGGTCGCGATGAGGGCGCTGGCCGCGGCCACCCACCAGCCGGCGTGGACGTCGGCCGCGGACGGGGTCCCCGTGCTCGCCGCCCGGCTCGCCGGCGGCGAGCACCTGCTGCCGCCCGACTGGGCGGCGTTCGACGGGACGACGCTGACGCCGCGCAAGGACCCCGGCGGCGGGAGCCCGGCGTCGTACGGGCTGGACGCCGAGCGCCTGGTGGTCTGGCTGGGCACCGGGTGCTCGTCGCAGGGCCGGCAGGTCGCGGCCGCGTGGGCCCCACGGCTCGGCGGGCCGGCCGACGCGTCCGCCCGCTCGCTGCAGGGCACGGTCACCGACCACGACCGGGCACCGCTGGCCGCCGTCGCCGTCGCGGCCGCCGACTCAGCCGCCGGCAACCAGGCGGGCCTCCGCTCCGCGCTCGCGCTGGCGGACGCCGACTCAGCCCGCTACCCGACCTACTACGGCGCCGCCTGGGACGCCCTCGGCCACGTGCTGCTCACGACCCACCGCCTCACGAGCTGCTGAGCCCCGGCGGCGCGAGGACCAGCGCAGTGCGGGGGCCACGCCGGTGACCAGCACGCACACGTGCAGGCCGGCGAACGCCACGTTGTTCAAGGTGGCCGCCGACGGCGCGTGCACGAGCCCGTACCCGCTGGCGCCGACGAGCGCGGCCAGCATCACCAGCGCCGGCCACACCGCCTGCGGCTGCCAGCCCCCGGCGCCGCGCTTCGGGGTGACCACGAACCGGCCCGGCCGGCGCAGCAGCGCGCGCAGCGCCGAGACGACGTGCACCCAGAACCCGGCCCACTGCTGCGCGTACGCCGCGAACGTGTAGGTCCCGCCACCCGCGCACGCCACCGTCGTGAGCGCGAGTGCGAAGTACGGCACGAAGTGCAGCAGGAACTGGTCGGCCGTCGCGGACGACAGCGGCTGCATCCCGGTGACGATCCGCAGTACCGGCAGCAGCATGTACAGCAGCACCGTGAAGCCGGACAGGAAGTACGTCGCGGACAAGAGGTACGAGAGGCGGGTCCGCCACGGCAGCCGCGCGGTCAGCACCCGCGGGATCGCCGACAGGCAGCCGCGGGCCCACCGCAGCTGCTGCGACGACCACGACGCCATGTCCTCCGGGCCGAGCCCCTGCGCGAGGACTTCGGGCAGGTAGGCGCTGCGCCACCCTCCCTCGTGCAGCCGGATCGACAGCAGGAAGTCCTCGGTGACCGAGTCCTCGGGGAACCCGCCGGCCGCCGCCAGCGCGGCGCGCCGGAACACGACATTCGTGCCGCAGCAGAACATCGCGCCGAGCCCGTCCTTGCCCCGCCCGATGCAGCCGAAGAACAGCGCCTGCTGCGCCCAGGACGCCGCCGCGACCGCGTTCTCGCGGGCGTTCGCGTAGTGCTGCGGCGTCTGCACGAACGCGAGCCGCGGGTCGCGGAAATGGCCGAGCGTCGCCAGCAGGAAGTCCTCGTGCGGCACGTGGTCGCAGTCGAGCACGACGACGTACTCGCCGCTCGACCGGGCCAGCGCCGCGTTGAGGTTGCCGGCCTTCGCGCCGCTGTGGACGGTGCGGCGCAGGTAGCCGACACCGACCCGCCCGGCGAGGTCGCGCATCGCCGCGCTGTCGCCGTCGTCGCAGAGGATCACGCGGACGTACGCGCCGCGCAGCGCCCGGGCCGCGCGGAGCGTGGGCTCCACCACCTCGACCGGCTCGGTGTAGACCGGGACGAGGACGTCGACCGTGGGCCGCCCCTCGGGCGACCGGCGCGGCCGGCTCCGCTCGTGCGACAGGGTCCACCAGAACCCCACCGCCTGCGCGACGTTGAACGCCTCCGCGACGACCAGCAGCGCGTACAGCACGGGCTGGCCGATCCGCTCGGGGCGCAGGAGCCAGCTGAAGTACCAGACCGCGGCGACGAGGTCGACGGCCACCAGCGGCAGCAGCCGCCGCCCGGCGCCGCGACCGAGCGGCCCGGCGCCCCAGGCGGGGTCGTCGAGGCGCGGGTCCGGCGCCCGGTCGCGGGGTCGGGGCAGGGCGGTGACGGTCACGAGAACTCCCAGACGGTGACGTTGGCGTACGAGTGCTTCGCGACCAGGTGCCCGTGGTGCTCGAGCGACGACAGCAACGTGCCGGTGGCCCCGGCGACGCCGGGCTGGTCGAGGAAGCTGGCGACGACGAACGCGTGGTGGCCGGCCGGGACGGCGACGTCGCGGCGGGCACCGCCGTAGACCACGGCGCGTCCCGGGGCGTAGTAGCGGACGACGTCGCGGAGGTAGTCCGGGTCGTAGTAGATGACGTCGCCCGGCCGGAACTGCCGGTCCACCAGCGACAGCGCGTGGTTGAAGTCGTACCGCCGCGGGTTGCTGGCGTTCAGCTCCTGGTCGACCAGGCCCGCGACGAGCGACACGACGGCCAGGCCGGCCGCCGCCAGGGCCACCGACCGGCGCGGCGACCAGCGGGTGACCATGCGCGCCGCCGCAATCAGCAGCACCGGCACGATGCCGATGAAGTAGCGCAGGTCGAACAGGTTGGTCTGCTTGAACGTGCCGGCGAGGAACAGCGCAGTCACGGGGACGACGACGAGCGCCCCGAGCAGCGTGCCGACACCGGACCGGCCGCGGCCCAGGCACAGCAGCGCGAGCAGTGCCAGGACCGGCCACAACGCGGTGATCAGCACCATCGTCGCGTCGGAGTGGTAGCCCCAGACCGCGTAGATGCCGTTGGCCAGCACCGAGTAGACGTTCAGGCCGGTGTGGCCCGGGGAGGCGCCCGCGCCGGCCTGGGCCGGCAGCTCCGCGCTGCTTCGATGCCCGTACCCGGCGAGCTGGTGCAGCGCGAACGGCACCAGCGCGACCATGAGCGCCGTGATCGCGGCGAGGCTCGCGGCCCAGCCGCGGGCGATCCGCCGGCGTTCCGAGCCGTGACGGCGCCGGATCACCACCGCGAACGCCAGCTGCTGTACGGCGACCGGGATGAGCGCGAAGTAGTGCGACCACAGCAGGGCCGCGGTGGACAGCACATAGCCGGTCCAGGTCCACCCCCCGCCGCGTCGGACGGCGCGCACCTGGAGCCACAGCGCGAGGACCGAGAAGAGCAGGAAGAACGCGTACGGGCGGGCCTCCTGCGCGTACCAGACGCACATCGGCGACAACGCGGCGAACAGGGCGGCGACGAGGCCGGTCCGCCGGTCGAACAGGTCACGGCCCGCGGCGTACACCGCCGGGATCGTTGCGATCCCGGCGAGGATGCCGGGCATCCGCACCGACAGCGGACCGGAGCCGAACGCGTGCACCCACGCCCACAGCACGGTGAAGTAGCCGGGCGGATGCACGTCGGTGTGGCTGAGGTCCGAGAGCATCCCGCGGAACGGCTCGCGGGCCTCGCGGATGCTGATCGCCTCGTCCACCCAGATGCCGCGCGTCACCCACAACCGCAGGGCAATCCCGACGGCGACGATGACGGCGAGCGCCAGCGGCAGCGCCCACGACCGGCTGCGCAGCGACGCGAACAGGGACCGGGCGTGACGAGCCCGCCGCAGCTCGACGACGGTGGCCCCGGCGGTGACCGCGGCGGTGGCGACGAGCGTCGCGCCGACCACGCCGGCGGCGGTGTCGGCGAACGCGACGATCAGCGCGGCCTGCGCCGCCAGGCCGGCGGCGACCAGGGGCAGGACGGCCCTGCCGCGGCCGGCCGCGCACCGTCCGGCCACGAGGACCCGGGTGAGGCCGAGCAGGGCCATGGCCGCGAGGTACGGGACCAGCAGCGACCGCGGCAGGCGGTCGTCGGGCAGGACGGACGGCACGAGGGCCCCGACCCCGACCGAGGCGACGCCGATCACCAGCGCCGCGCCGACCGCGACCGGTACGGCCCTCCGCTCCCCCGCGGCGGCCCGCGGCAGCAGGACCAGCGGCAGCGTCATCGTCGCGAAGACCGCGATGCCACCGACGGTCGACACGGCGGCGAACACCGCTGCCTGGTGCGGCGGCAGCAGCCGCGTCGCGAGCACCAGGTCGAGGTTCTGGAGCACTGCCAGCAGCAGGAAGGTCAGCACGGTGGTGCCGCCGCGGCCGGCCTGGCCGGCCGCGGCGCGCGGGGCGGACCTTCGCCGGGCGGCCAGCGCCGTCACCGCGAGCGCGGCGTAGCCCGCGCCCACGACGCCGGCGCACGCGGCGACCGGACCGGCCGTGACGGCGAGCGCGGTGCCGGCGGTCACCCGGACCGCCGGCTCCGCGACGAGCGACGCGGCGACGCCGCGCACGTCCGACCGGCCGTACAGCCGGCCCCGGGCGAGGGGCAGCAGCGCCGCGCCGGGCGCGGCCGCCGCCAGCAACAGCACGTACGCCCGCGGCAGGCCGAGCACGGGCGCGAGGACGCCCGCGGCGGCAGCGGCACCACCGCCCACGACGACGGCGGTGGCCAGAGCGGGCCGGCGAACGCGGCCGGCGAACGCGCGGTCGACCGCACCGCCGGCCGCGAGACTGCCGACGGGCGCGTTGAGCAGCAGCAGCAACGCCAGGAAGTCGGCCAGGTGGGTGAAGCCCAGACCCGGCAGGACGGCGAGCGCGATCAGCGAGAAGGCGAAGTTGCCGATGCCCGCGAACCCCTGCGCGGCCGACACCGCGATCTGCTCGGACAGCAGCCGCCGGCGCGGCAGCGGCCGCGCGAGCAGGTCGGCCGACTCGAGGGCGACGTCGGGCGCGAGCGCGGTCACCGGATCACCTCCGGCTCGGCCGGCACGTACGGCAGCGCGGGCACGTCCTCCTCGGCGAGGCTGCGGCCACCCGACACGAGCAGCCGCAGCAGGCGGAACCCGTCCTCGGCGAGCGCGCGCTGGCGGGCGACGGCGGCCGGCGTCGCGGGTCCGCGGGCGAGCGCGGCGCGGACGGCCTGGGCCAGGTCCTCGGCCGGTGCGACCGGCCGCACCGACGGCTGGCCGAGCGCCGCCGACACGGCGCCGAGCTTGCGCTCGTGGTCGACGGCGACCGACGGCGTGCCGGCGAAGGCGGCGGCGACGATCCCGTGGAACCGCGCCGTCACCACCACCCGGGCGGCCGCGGCCTGCGCGGCGGCCTCGTCGAGGTCGGCGGGCGGCGGCAGCAGCGGGGCGTCGAGGCCACGCGCGGCGAGCTCGCGCCGCAGCGTCCGGGCGACGTCGAGGTCGTCGCGGCCCCCGCCGCCCACCTGCCACGGCACCAGCCGCGCCGGAAGTCCCAGTGCTGCCAGGCCCTCTGCGGTGCTCCGGACGACCGCGTCGCCACCGGCCTGGTGGCTGACCACGACGAGGACGCCGTCGCGCGGGGACCCTGCCGTCGCTGCCGGCAGGGTCCACGCCGCGTCGGCACCGACGCGAACCGGACCGGGCACGCCGATCTCGACCAGCGCCTGCGCCGACGCCGCGTCCCGGACGACCAACAGGTCGGCCGCCGACGCGACGCGGCGCGCGAGAGCTCGCGCCGCGCGGTCGTCGAGGGCGCCGACGCCGACGCCGACGAGAGCGATCGGCCGGCCCGCCGCGCGCGCCGTCCAGGTCAGCAGCAGCGCGCGCCGCAGCAGGTCGTGCGGCGCGCGGCGGGTGTGCGGCGGCAGCGTCTTGAAGACGGTGCCGCCCCCGACGACCACCGCGTCGCTGCGGCGGACGGCCGCGGCGACGGCCGCCGGTGACCCGGACGGGACGAGGCGCACGCCCTCGACCGGCCTGTGCACGTCCGCCGCCGTGGCCGCGATCCGCGCGCCCGGCAGGGCGGCGCGGAACGCGGCGAGGAGCGCGTCGTCGCCGGGATTACGCTGCCCGAAGGCGCCGACCAGCAGGACGTCGGTCACGGATGACCTCCTCGTAGATCTCGACGTGTGCGCGGGCAACCTGCGACCAGGAACGGCGCTCCGCGAGCGCAGTCGTGGCTGCACGCAGGCGGGCGCGCTCCTCCGGCCGGGTCAGGGCCCGTAGTCGCCCGGCGATCGCGGCCGGGTCGTCGCCCGCGACCATCTCGGCGGGCGCCCCCGACGTGGCGGCCAGCTGCGGCGACACGAGGCTCGGGGTGCCGTACGCCAGGGCCAGCGCGAGCGCGCCGCTCGCGGCGTGCGGCTGCGGGTAGCAGAACAGGGCCACGTCGGCGGCGGCGAACCACTCCGCCACGTCGGGCTCGTCGACGTAGCCGGTGAACCGGGCCGACGGGAACCGCCGCCGCAGCTCGCCGGCGTAGTCGTCGCGGCCGGCCAGCCGTGGGTGCTCGCCACCCGCGACCACGACGTCGGCCCCGGCCAGATCACCTGCCTCGCAGGCGGTTTCGAGTCCCTTGTACGGCGCCACGAAGCCGAAGCACAGCACGGTGAACGCGCCGTCGGCCACGCCGAGGCGGCGGCGCGCCGCGACCGGGTCGGCCGGGGCCCGCTCCTCGACGCCGTGCGGGACGACGGTCGCCGCCGGCACGAGCCGGGCGAAGGCCGGCTCGT
>DASVGV010000020.1:0-21491 GCA_036379355.1 Mycobacteriales bacterium
ATCCTCGTCGAACCCCTGGCGTCGATGCCTGGGCCCTGCGCCGTGTTTGGACGGCGGGGCTATCCCTGGTCGACCAGCCTCGACTGGTACGCGCAGATGGCAACCTGCACTCGATCCCGTAGTCCCAGTTTGGTGAGGATGCGGCTGACGTGGCTCTTGACGGTCGCCTCGGACAGGTGCAGGTCGGCTGCGATCTCCTGGTTGCTCTTCCCCTGGGCTATCGCGCGCATCACGTCCCGCTCGCGCGGTGTGAGCAGCGCCAGCCGCTCGTCCGCGGGGACGCCCGACGCAGCCGGCAGGTGGTGGGCGAAGGTGTCCAGCAGCCGACGGGTGGCCCGCGGCGCCACCACCGCGTTGCCGGCGGCGACCGTACGGATGGCTTCCACGAGCTCCCCCGGCGGCGCGTTCTTGAGCAGGAAGCCGCTCGCGCCCGCCCGTAATCCGGCGAAGACGTACTCGTCCAGGTCGAACGTCGTCAGGATCAGGACTCGGACATGGGGATGGCTGCGGGTGATGCCTTCGGTGGCGCGAATCCCGTCCATCTCGGGCATCCGCACATCCATGACCACAACGTCGGGGCCATGGGCCGCAGCAGCCGACAGCGCCTCCAACCCGTTCGCCGCCTCGGCCACGACGACGAAGCCGTCGTGCGCGTCGAGCACCATGCGAAAGCCGGTGCGCAGCAGCGGCTCGTCGTCCGCCAGCACCACGCGGATCGTCATCGATGGGGCCTCCCGGCGTGGGGCTCCTCCTGCAGTGGCAACCAGGCGCTGATCCGCCAGCCGCTTCCGGTGGCGCCGGCGTAGAGCCGGCCGTTGTGCAACGCGACCCGCTCTCGCATGCCGATGAGCCCGTTGCCGACGGGCGGGGCAGGTTCGGTGGGGCCGCCATTGTCGTCGACGACGATGCGAAGGTCCGCTTGACCATGTCGGACCGAGACGTGCAGCCGCGTTGCTCGCGGCGCGTGTTTGAGAGTGTTGGTCACACCCTCCTGAACCAGTCGGAAGACTGCCAGCTGCATCGAGGTAGACAGCCCGTCCGGTGACCCACTGATCCGGTACGTGACCTGGAGGCCGGTGCTGCGGGCGTTCTCGAGTAACGCGTCCAGGTCGGCCAGGCTCGGCTCCGGGTGCAGGCGCGCGTCGGTGTCCGAGTCGGATCGCAGCAGCGCGAGCGTGTTGCCCATGTCGGCGAGAGCGGCCCTGCCGATCGCCGCCACCTGGTGAATGGCATCCCTGGCCCGCTGGGGGTCGCGATCGACCGTCAGCGCCGCGCCGTCCGTCAGGGCGATCATCACCGACAGGTTGTGGGCCACGATGTCGTGCATCTCTCGAGCGATGCGGTTCCGCTCGGCGGCCACCGCCAGCGCGGTGACCCGCTGGCGGTGCTGCTCAGAGCCGGTGCCGTACTGGTTTTCGAGGCTCCTGTCTTCGATCGGCCGGCGACGCCATCTCACAAGCCCAGTGTCCGCTCTCACGCATCGCGCCGCCGCAGGACGAGCAGGCCGATCGCCAGCGCCGCGATCACGTACAAAGCGAAGACACCGAGGCCCGCCCAGGGGCCCAGTTGATTCGTGCCGGAGGTCGTGCTCATCCCCGCCGTACCGGCCAACAGAGGCAGGAACTTGGTCACGTGCTCCTGCTCCGGGCTCGGGAGCGCCTGAGCCAGCAACGGCAGTACCAGAAGCAACCCGAAGAGGGCAGCGATCGCTCCGCCGGCGTTGCGCACGATGAACCCGCACCCCAGGCCCAGCAGTCCCACTCCCATCATGTAGAGAGCCGCGCCGAAGACGGCGCGCAGCGAGCCGGGATGGCTCAACGAGACGCCCAGGCTGTGCAAGGTCCCGGCCGGCCCGCGACTGAAGGCAACTCCGCCCTTCGGGCCCACGGAGAGGAGGCCGTGCACGTGGTAGGAGCTCAACACTGCCTGTCCACCGAGAAAGGTAATGAAGGCAGCAACCAGTGAGATCACGAAGATGACGCCGGCGAACACGGCGATCTTTGCGGCCCAGACCGGTATCCGGCGGGGGAGCGCCGACAGCGTCGCCCGGATCATGCCGGTGCTGTACTCACCCGTGATGAACAGCACACCAAGTACGCCGACGGCGAGCTGCGCCAAGTAGAAGCCGCGCAGGCTGAGGGCGGTCGGATCCTGTTCGAAACCGCCGTGCGTCGCGATGTCGTCCCCGCGTAGGTCGGCGAACAAGATGCCCAAGCCCACGGACGCCAGGAGAGCGAGGCCGATGCTCCACCACGTCGAGCGCAGCGACCGAAACTTGATCCACTCCGAGGCGATCGCCCGGCGCTGGCTTACGCCAAGACGCGGATCCGGCTCCATGGCGATGGAGGTCATCCGATCACCTCCTCCATCGGCGTGCCGAACTCGACGGCATCGCGGGTCAGCTCCATGAATGCTTCCTCCAGTGAGGCCTGCTGCTGCACCAGCTCGACCAGGGCGATGCGTGCGTGCATGGCCCGCAGGCCGATCTCGGCGCTGGACAGGCCCGTCACGGTGAGAAGGTCGCGCTCCGTGCTTGTCACGCTCACCCCGTCACCGGCCAGCAGGTCCCGCAGCCGCGGCGCCTCCTCCGTACGCACCCGGACCACCGAGCCCGCAGACCCGGCGGTGAGCTCCGCGACGCTGGCATCCGCAATCAGTCGGCCCTGACCGACGACGATCAAATGTGTTGCGGTCAAGGACATCTCACTCATGAGGTGTGAGGAAACGAAGACGGTGCGCCCCTCCGCGGCGAGCGCCTTGAGCAGCGTGCGAATCCAAAGGATGCCCTCGGGATCGAGGCCGTTGACCGGTTCGTCGAGGATCAGCGTGTGCGGGTCGCCCAGCAGTGCGGACGCGATGCCGAGGCGCTGTCCCATGCCGAGCGAGAAGCCACCAGCACGCCGCCCGGCGACATCGCTCAACCCGACGATGCCGAGCACCTCGTCCACCCGTCGGCGACGGATGCCGTGCGTCGCCGCCAGCGCCAGGAGATGGTCCCGCGCGGAACGGCCGGTGTGGATGGCCCGTGCCTCCAGCAACGCCCCGACCTCGCACAGCGGTGCGCGTAGCCGGTCGTACGCACGTCCGTTGATGCTCGCCGTGCCCGAGGTAGGCCGATCCAGGCCCAGCAAGAGCCGCATCGTGGTGGACTTGCCTGCTCCGTTCGGGCCGAGGAAGCCGGTGACCACGCCAGGCTGCACCGTGAACGTCAACCCGTTCACGGCGATCTTGTCGCCGTAACGTTTCGTCAGGCCCACAGCTTCGATCATGGATGCCACGCTAGACATCGACAGGTGTGAGCACATCCATCTCACGGATGAAGTCTGTCCTCCATCGCGCGACGGAGTCTGCGAGGAGCGATCAGCGTCGGGTCGCGCGGGAGGCGACCGCGCTCAGCACGGACGCGTCGCGATAGGCCGCCTCGGCGCTGGCCATCGCGTTGGCCCAGTCGAAGCCGGAAGGCTCCGCGTGGGCGCGGGCGGACAGCTTGCGCAGCAACGGCCGGTCGGCGGCGAGGACGCGGATCGCGTCCGCCATGGCTGTGTCGTCACCCACGAGCAGCCCGTGCTCGCCGTCCTGGACGAAGTCAGCCACGCCGGTGCCCCTCCGGGCGATCACCGGGAGTCCGCTCTCGCGTGCCTCCAGCGCGGCAATCCCGAACGACTCCCGGGTTGCGGGTGCGACGAAGACGTCCGCCGTATCCAGGATCGACCGAACCCGTACACGATCGACCTCGCCGACCAGGGTGACGTCGGCTCCTGGGTGCGCCTGGCACCAGCGGCGGCAGGCCTCCCCGCGGGGGCCGTCTCCCACGATGCACAGCCGGGCGACGCCCGAGACATCGGCGCGGAGGAACGCTCGCAGCAGCGCTCCGGGCCGCTTGCGCGCCGCGAGCCTCATCACCGCGACGAACGTCACGATGTCCGGCTCGTCGCGAACGACCCCTGTCTGCCAGCTCCGCCGGTCCACGGCGTTCGGCAGTATCCGAATCCTCCGGACATCGACACCGATCCCGGCGTGCAGCGTTGCAGCGGCGGCGCGACTCACCGCCGACCAGATCACCGGTCGCCGTGGCAGGCGCAGGACCTCGGCCGCCATGCGGTACGGACCTCTCACGCCCACCAGGAGCGAGTGGGCTGTGAACACCACCGGGACGTCCTGACGCGCCGAGGCCAGGGTGGCTCGCCACGCCAGCGGCGAGTACACCGACGCGTGAACGTGCAGCACGTCGTAACCGGCCCTCGAGGACAGCACCGCGGCCAGCGGCACGACCTCCCCCCGCCGCTCCGCCGGGTCGTGCGTGGCGCCCGCGTACAGCAGACCGGTTCCTCGGCTCCGGACGCCCGCTCGCGTGAGGACCTCCACGTGGTGCCCCTGGAGCGCCTGGCGTGCGGCGAGGTCGGCCACGTGCAGCTCGATGCCGCCGACGGTGGGCAGATAGGAGTCGGTGACGTGCAGGATCCGCAGCGTCCGTGGGCCTCGGGCGGTGGCGCTCATCACTCTCGCGCACGCAACAGGTGCGCCGCCTCGACATCGGTCGGCTCGTGCGCCGAACGCTGAACGTCCGCCTTGGTCCAGGCCAGGTACACCACGAGTACGAAGACGGCCGCCGCAAAGAGCGCGGCCGTGGGGCCGTCGCCGAGCCCCGCACCGCTCAGGTCACGGGGCTTGCTGAGGTAGTCCGCGACCGAAGCGCCGAGTGGACGGGTGACGACGTAGGCCGCCCAGAAGGCAGCGACGGCGTTGACACCGAAACCCCACCGAGCCACCGCCGGAACCAGAATGAGTCCGGCGAAGAGCACGATCGACGACAGGAAGCCGAGCTTCAGCGCGAAGGCGGTGTAGTCGCCGAGCGCGGTTCCCAAGGCGAATGTGGCGAAGACGACGGACCAGTAGAACAGCTCCCTGCGCCGCGTGGTGACGCTGTGGATGGACAGCGTGCCCTCGGTGCGGTGCCACACCAGGAAGATGCCGGCGAGAACGACCGCCCAGAGCACACTCGTTCCTGCGTACGGAATCTTCACGTCCAGGTGCAGGAAGTCGGAGACGCCGGTCCCGAAGATCGCGATGGCAAACGCGAGAGCCCAGTAGGCAAACGCCCGGTAACGGCGCGTTGCGAACTGCAGCCCCACGCCGATGACGAACGCGAGCAGCTCCGCACCGCCGCCGACCACGTTGCCATAGTGCGCCAGGAAGTCGGATGTCGCTTCCCCGCCCGCCGTGGTCAACAACTTCACGGCCCAGAAGATCGCCAGCACCTCGGGGACCTTCGCTCCCGACGGATGCGGCCAGACGACACCGCCCCTCGGCCGTCGCGTACCCGAGCCCATGCCGTCCTCCGTGCCGCGCTGTCAGCAATCTGCGGGATTGCTACGACGTCTCCTACGGTACTGTAGTAGGAACGTGTGCTGGGCACGCGGTGGAGGGCAACCTAGACCGGCCAGGCGTTACGTCGGCCCGCGGCCGGCCGGCCCGGTAGCGAGGTCGGAGTACGTTGGCGCCGTGGCGGTCGTCGTCGCCCTGCACGCACACCCGGACGACGAAGTCCTGCTCACCGGTGGCACCCTCGCCGCCCTCGCCGCGCAGGGTCATCACGTCCGCGTGGTGTTCGCCACCGACGGGGCCGCCGGGCTGACCGATCAGCGCGGTGATCTCGGACTCGTCCGGACGCGGGAGGCGCTGGCGGCGTCGGCCATCCTCGGCCTGGCCCCTCCGCTGTGGCTCGGGTATGCCGACTCCGGGGAACAGGGGAGGCGTCCAGCTCACGCCTTCGCCGACGCCGACGTGGATGATGCGGCGACGCGACTGGCCGACATCCTCACCGAGGGGCGCGCGGACATGCTGTTGACCTATGACCGTCACGGCGGCTATGGGCACCCCGATCACCGCCAGGCACACCTGGTCGGTGTGGCCGCCGCGGCTCGAGCCGGGACGCCTCGGATCCTCGAGGCCACCGTCGACCGCACCTTGCTCCGTCGGGTGACTGCTGGCCTGCGCCTGGTTCCCGGCCTTCCGGCCGGGTTCCGCGCGACCCGCTTGACTGACGGCTTCACCGCGCGCGGGGACATCACCCATCGACTGGACGTCCGAGACCAGTGCGCGGCCAAGCGCGCGGCGCTGGCCGCGCATGTCAGCCAGGCGGCCGGCGGCGACGAGCAGCGGACCCTCGCCCTGTTCCTGCGACTCCCGATGCCGCTCTTCCGGCGCGTACTCGGTTACGAGTGGTTCCGCGAGGAAGCCGCCCTGCAGGTGGATGGGCCGTCGGGACTTCGCTCCGACCTCGGGCTCGCGACGTCGTCACGACGCCACCCGTAGCCGCCCATGTCACGCCTCGTGCTGGCCGCTGGGCTGGCGCTCGTCGCCGCCGCGAGCTTTGCGCTCTCCAGTGCGCTCAAGCACATGAGCGCCGCGCACGCGCCGGATCCGCTGGACCGGGGCTTGGCGTCGGGTCTGCGGGCCTTCGTCGCCTACACACTGCGCCATCCACTGTGGCTGGCAGGCATCATCACCGACGTCGTGGGGCTCGCCCTGCAGGTGACGGCCCTGCGGCTGGGCGGACTCGTACTCGTCCAGCCGCTGCTGGTGACTGCTGTGGCCGAGACCCTCGTGCTGCGCCGGGTGCTCAGCGGGCTGCGGCAGCATCGAACCGAGTTGCTCCTGGCCCTGATGCTCGTCGCGGGGCTCGTCAGCTTCGAGGCATGCATCGACCCCCGGCACGCCGCAAGCAGTCCGGCGGATCGCGCCCCGGCGTATGTCCTGGGCCTCATGGGGTTGGTGCTCGTCGTCGGCGCGCTGGTGGTCGCGGTGGTGCGTCGGGGTGGGCGGGTGGCGACGGCGCTGCTGGGCGGTGCCAGCGGTCTGCTGTACGCGGCGGCGGCGGCGCTCATCACTCTGGTCGTGGCGCAAGTGGCACACGACGGGCTGGTGGCGCCGTTCCGTCGTGACGAGCTCTACGTGCTGGTCGCGGTCGCTGTGGTCGCGCAGGTGCTGAACCAGACCGCCTTCCAGGCCGGCGAGCTCGCGATCGCCGCACCAACCTCCGCCAGCGCGGACCTCATAGCCAGCGTGGTCTTGGGGGTGGTGGTGTTCAACCAGCCTGTCCCGCAGAGCCCCTGGCGCCTCCTCGGCGTCGCCGCAGGAGCGCTCGCGGTCCTCATCGCGGTCGTCACCTTGGCGCGCATCGAACCGAAAGCCGAACCTCGGTCAGCGGGATCGTGAGCCCTCGTGCTTGCTGCTCACAGCGGGCGCCGCTGCCATCGGTGAAACAGCAGCGCGATCGACCCAACACCAAGAACAGCCGCGAGGAAGCCACCGCCGATGTCGCCGGGATAGTGGATGCCGACGTAGACGCGCGCGAATCCGATCAGCAGCGCGAGCAGAAGCAGCAGCGCACCCCATCGTCGGGACAGGAAGACAAGAGCGGCCAGAGCAAGACCGAAGGCTGCGGTTGCGTGGTCGCTCGGAAACGACTGTCCCGGAGCGTGCGCGACGAGTTCGTGCACGCGGTGGCTCTGGAACGGGCGGCGCTCCGAGTACAGGGCGCTGCCCAAGAGGCCGAGCAGAAAGGTCACCACCAACGCGGCAACGGTCGAGACCACCGACATGAGACGCCGCCGCCGGAGCTGGTCGAGGCACAGCGCCGCGACGACCGCAAATGCCAGGAAGATCAAGTACTTGGCCGAGAACTTCATGACGTCGTCGAGCGCAGCGCTGCCCGACAGGTTGTTGATGTCCCGGAACAGGTCGTAGTTCATCGGCGGGCCGCCGCGACGCGTGCAGTCAACAGGTGCGTCATGCGGCTCCAGATCTTGTCGCGGGGGGCAGGGCGAAGGGCGTTATCGGCGAAGCAGGGCGGCCGCGTCCAACAGCCGATCGAGATCCTGAGCGACCACGAGGAGGGCGACCGCGCCGACCAGGATGACGACCGCGGGCAGGAGCATGTGGACGAAGCTCCAGCCGCGACTGCGGTGCGGCTCGCGCAGGAGTGACTCCACGCGCTCGACCACCTCGCCACCGGCAGGAAGCAGCAGCTGGTCCGCGAGCTCCGGCCGCACAGCTAGCGTGATCGCGCGCGCGACGGCGCGCCGATCGCCGACGGCCGCAGCCGCCACCTCGTCGGCGCGCCGCTCGCAGGCCAACGACAGGGCGGCCGGCAGCCGGCGCAGCAGTGGGTTGGCACCGGCGAGCACCGAGCCGGCCAGCAACAGCAGATCGTGCCGTTCGGCGAGGTGTGCCCGTTCGTGACTCAGAACGGCGCGCCGCCCGCCCGCGTCCAGTCGGCGCAGCAGGGCGTTGGTCGCCACGATGCGGCCCGGCCAGCCGGGCACCGCGTACGCCATGGGGCGGTCGTCGGCGAGTACCACCAACGGACCCGGCCCCGTGCGGGCGGCGGACCAGGCTCGCAACAGGCTCCGGATGGTGGAGGTCGCGGCACGGCCGCCGTTGATCGCGGCGAGGACCAGGACGGCAGCGGCCACCACTGCCCACCAGGGGGACACCGGCGTGCGCTGCTCGATGATCGCGCTGGACCAGTCACCGAGCCGGGCGACCATGGGAATTCGGCCCGCGGCGGTGGCGACAATGGCACCCAGGGCGAGGATGCAGAACGATGTCACGGCGGCGCCGCCGCCCACCAGCACCCCGACGGCCAGCAGAGGCCGGGCTCGCCGGCCGATGGCCGGCGTCGCCAGGCCGAACGCCGTGGTCGCCGCGAGGACGAGCGCTACTGCAATGATCACGATCGCCGTCTCAGCGCCCGTCGCAGTGCCGCCTCGTCGGTGGGGCGCAGCTCGGACACGAACCGGCTCAGCACACCCGCTCGATCACGGTCGCCATCCAGCAGCTCGCGCATCCGGCGGGCAACCAGTCCCGACTCGTCGAGCGCTGCGGTATAGGCGTAACCGCGTCCGCGAGGCTCTCGCGTCACGGCACCCTTGTCGTGCAGCCGTACGAGAATCGTCTGCACGGTTGTGTAGGCCAGGCCGGCGCCGATGGCCGTGCGCACGCTCTCAGGCGTCATCGGCTCATTCGCAGCCCACAGGGCGGCGAGGACTTCGGCCTCCAGCGCGCCCTTCGCGCGACGCGGCACGCGCACCACCTCATTGATCGACTACTACCGCATAGTAGTAGTTCACTCTAGCGGCACGGTCTCCCCCGCACCCTGTTGCTCCGTCGCGGCACCTGGTCGGGCCGCAGTCCGGGAGGCGCGCACCCCGCGCCAGAGACTCCACGGCAGTACGACGACAACCGCCACGGGCAGGACCCACCACACCGAGGAGGTCGCTCGCCCGGCGAGGACGGTGATGGCGAGAGCGACGACCACGCCTCCAGCCACGCGCCAGTCGTCACCAACCACGAAGTCGTACCAGAACTCGAGCAGCGCCCGTACCCGCTTCATGCGGCGTACCCGGACTGGCCCGTGGAGCCGACCTGGCCCTGGCGGCCCCCGCGCATGGCTGCGATCAGGACCAGCACGAACGCCGCCACGCACGGCACCAGCACGAGCAATGCTGCGTCCGCACCCGGCCAGTGGGCCCCCGCGCCCTCCGCTCCCCAGAAGATGCCGAAGCTGGTGAGCAGCACCCCGACGACGAGCTTCAGGGTGTTCTCCGGCACGCGCGCGAGGGGTGCGCGGATGGCAAAGCCGGCCGCGGCGACGACCGCGACGCCGACGACGGCGGCGACGGCGGCCAACGGGATGTCGCGCTGGTTGCTGCCGAACGTCAGGGCGATGAAGGCAACCTCGAGACCTTCGAGCACGACGCCCTTGAACGACACCGTGAACGCGTACCAGTCGGACACTCCACCGCGCGTCTCGTGGCCCGCCGCACGCGCGTGCTGGAGCTCCCGTCGGTAGATGTCCTCCTCGTCGTGAAGGGCCTTGTGCCCGCTCGCACGCAGGATCGCCTTGCGTAGCCACTGCAGCCCGAAGATCAACAGAAGGCCGCCCACCACCAAGCGCAGGCCGTTCAGCGGAATCAGCGTGAGAGCCGGGCCGAGGGCTCCCACCACCACGGCGAGCACGAGCAGACCCGCACCCACGCCGGCCATGGCGGAGCGCCAGTCTCCGGCCACTCCCGCGGCGAGCACGATCGTGGTCGCCTCGACTGCCTCGACCGTGCATGCCAAGAACACCGCGGCGAACAGCGCGACGTCCGGCCCCACGTCCCGATCGTCTCACCTTCAGGCGCGCGAGCCGTCGCGAAGCCGATCGCGCCGACCTCCGAGGTCACCTTCTCCCGCGCGCCTCGTTGGTGCCCGTGTGAGCAGTGTCCTGTCCCCGCGTCGCTTCGCGGCAGCGAGTCTCGCTGCTGGATGCCTGCTCGTCGGCGCAGCCCTGGTCTCGCCGGGGATGGCGGGCCCGTCGGTCCACCCGAACACGGTCGTCGCGCCCGGCCAGACCGCACGCATGGGCGCCGTGGCGACCGCGCTCACCGACCCCTTGGCTCACCCCGAGGGACCCGGCGCGCCGACCCACGTCACCGAGTCCGGGGGGAGCACCGGCGAGGGCCTGCTCTGGCTGACCATGGACGCACCGGGCACGTCGTGGCAGTCGACGACCGAGACGGCCGAGGTGGTGCAGGTCGCCGTCGACGGCGGCCAGCCCCAGCAGATCGTGCTCTTCGACGGATCGATTCCCTTTACGTACGAGGGATTCCTGGGTCCACTGCGCACCGGCTCGCACACCGTCGATCTGACTGTCCGTCAGGACCTGTCGCACACTGCCGTACCCCGGCCGGTCCGGGTCGAGTCCCTGCGGCTGGTGGTCGTTCCCACCTCGTCGCCGGACTACCTCGCCGAGGCGTACGCGCCAGTCCTCTACGGCCGGGAGGCCTCTGGCCACGCGTACACCCCTCTGTTGACCGACGTCGCGGACACGGCACTGGCGGATGGCTCGCACCGCCTCGACTACGTGTACGTGATCTCCGCGCATGACCAGGGCGACAGCATCGTCCCCGCGTACCAGTGGGGACTCTGGGGGCGGATGACGGACATCGTCTCGATGTTCAGCGAGACGGTGGCCCCGGGCGGCACGGTGACCCGTGCGACGTACGCCTCCTGCGGTTGCGAAGACGTGCCCGGCTTCCCGGACTCGGTGATGGCGCCGCAGGAGACCACCGCCCCCTTCGCGGGCACGTGGTACGGCACCCACCCGGTGCTGCGCGACGCCACCGCGACCAACTACCTCAGCGACCGGGGGACGACGGCGTACCGCTTCCAGCAGGCGCCGGTCGCGGCCCCCGGTCCCGCCGACCTCCGCGACGCGGTGATGGACCAGCACCCGTGGACGTACGAGATCTCAAACGAGGAACTGCCGCGCGAGCACCCGATCGACACCTCGCCGAGAACGCCGCTGGTCGGCGACTACCGGCAGTACGCCGTCATCGACGCGGACCTGTCGGTGACGGGGGCGAGCGCCGTGGAGGTCGACATCCAGCTGGCCGGCGGCACGACCTGGTACTCCAGCGACTACCGGCAGACCGCGTCCGTGCCGACGACCTTCCCGTTCCACACCGGCGGTCACTGGCGGACCGTCGTCAAGCTCCCGACGGACTGGGCCGGGCGAGCGATCAGCGGCCTGCGGCTGCGGCTCGACGCCCCGCCGGGCCAGGACGTCCCGAGAGTGACCGTGCACAGCGTCCGTGTGCTCGAGGTGACCCCTGACTGGACGGTGGTCTCCCGCCATACGCCACCGATGCAGGTCGTGACCGGGACGGCACTCGTGCCCGTCGCGCCGCCGGACTGACCTGCGCTGTCGCAGCGGTGCCGCGGCCCCGCAGCACTGCCGAACGGACCATGCGTGGCCCCAAGACGGGCCTCTGCCGCACGCGAGGAGACGGTCGAGCTGCCGCTAGCCGGCGTGGGGAGTGTCGAGCAGGGCGGCTGCGGTGCGCAGGCGTTTGAGGCTGGCCTTGGTCAGCGCCACCAGCGAGAGCTCGGTGCCGGGCTCGATCCAGCGCGTGAAGGCTTCGTGGAATGCGCGTATCCCGAGTTCGGCGGCCAGCCCGGCTGTCGCCGGCGGCACGTCCCGCTCCTCTAGCGCCGTGGCTGTCGCTGCGGCGAGACAGGAGTGCTTGTAGGCGGCGCGCTCCTTGAGCTCGTCGTTGGCATCGATCAGCGCCACCAGCATCCGGCCGAACTCACGGTTCCGGTCGGTGAAGCATGCCGCGAGGGCACTGACGGCGGCTGCGACGGCCCCGATCGGGGTCGCGTCGGCCGGTGCGGCCGCGACCGCCTCGGCGAGGATCCGCGCGTGCTCGCCTTGTCCGGCGAACAGCACCTCGCGCTTGTCCGGGAAGTACCGGAAGAACGTCGTCTTGGTCAGCCCTGCGCGGTCGGCGATCTCGGCGACGGTGGTGGTGTCGTAGCCCTGATCAGTACAGAGTTCGAGCGCCGCGCGCACGAGACGCAGTCGCGCGTCCGGGGCCCATCTGGACATGCGAGCAGCCTAGGTGATGTGACCGAATACCGTCACCCTCGGTATGATGACGTTACTGAGTCACGTCAATTCTGAGGAGTTCACCATGCGCGTGTTCGTCACGGGCGCGAGCGGCTACATCGGTTCCGCTGTCGTCCCCGCCCTGATCACCGCCGGCCACGAGGTCGCGGGCCTGGCCCGCTCGGACGACTCGGCGGCGAAGGTCACCGCGATGGGTGCCGCGGTCACTCGCGGCAGCATCGGCGACCTCGACGTCCTGGCGGCCGCGGCGGCCGACGCCGACGCGACCGTCCACCTGGCCTTCGACCACGAGACAATGATGGCGGGCGACTTCGCGGGTGCCGTCTCGAAGGATCTCGCTGTCGCGCGGGCGATCGGCGACGCGCTCGTCGGCACGGGCAAGGCGTTCTTCGGCATCGGCCTCGGCTCGGCGACCACCCAGAACCCGCGCGGCGAAGTCGCGAACGCTATCAATGGTTACGCGGCGCAGGGTGTGCGGGCGGTGCTCGTCGCTGTCGCGAACTCGACGCACAGTGACCGCGACAAGCACGGCTTCCTACCGCGCCTGATCGAGATCGCGCGCGAGACTGGCGTGTCCGGCTACCTCGGCGATGGCACCAACCACTGGGCCGCCGGGCATGTCGATGACCTCGCCCAGCTCTACGTCCTCGCATTGGAGAAGGCTCCGGCCGGAGCACAGCTGGTCGCGGCCGGCGAGCCGCCGGTCGAAGTACGGGCCATCGCCGAGTCGATCGGGCGACACCTGGGGTTACCGGCGCGAAGCGTCGACCCGTCGCACTTCGCGGCGTTCCCGTTCGCCGGTATGAACGTCCTCGTGTCGAACGAATCCACCCGCGAGCTGCTCGGCTGGACGCCGACCGGGCCGACGCTTCTCGAAGATCTCGACCAGGGTCACTACTTCACGTGAGCCCCGCGGGGCGAAGCCGCCGTTCCGGCAGTTGGGTGGCAGGTAAAACTGGGCGTTGACCTTGACGCAGGGTAAGGGTTGCACCCTGTGGCCATGACCACCACACCAGCCATCGAGATCGCCGAGCTCACCAAGTCCTACGGCGACCGCGAGGTACTCGGGGGCGTCGACCTGCAGATCTCGTCGGGCACCATCGTCGCACTGCTCGGCTCCAACGGCGCCGGTAAGACCACCCTTGTGAAGATCCTGTCCACGTTGCTCAAGGCTGACGGCGGGAGGGGGGTCGTGAACGGCTACGACGTCGCCACCCAACCCGCGCAGGTGCGCGAGTCGATAAGCCTCACCGGACAGTTCGCCGCAGTCGACGAGGTCCTCACCGGACGGGAGAACCTTGAACTTGTCGCCCAGCTACGACACCTCGAGAACGCGCGCGCGATCGCTCACGACCTGCTCGCTCGGTTCGAGCTGACCGACGCGGCCGAACGCAAAGTGGCGACGTACTCGGGCGGGATGTGCCGCCGCCTGGACATCGCCATGAGCCTTATCGGCAGCCCACCTGTGTTGTTCCTCGACGAGCCCACGACCGGGCTCGACCCTCAGTCGCGCCTAGAGGTCTGGAAGACGGTCCGGGACCTCGCCGGCCAGGGCACGACAGTGCTGCTGACCACCCAGTACCTCGACGAAGCCGAAGCGCTCGCCGAGCGGATCGCGATCCTGCACCGGGGGCGAATCATCGTCGAGGGCACCCTCGCCGAGCTCAAGCAGCTACTCCCGCCGCCCACGGTCGAGTACATCGAGAAGCAGCCGACCCTCGAAGAAGTCTTCCTGTCGATCGTCGGCCATGACGACTTCACCGAGCTTGGAGTTCCGCGATGAGCACCAACACATTCCACGACACAGCCGTGTTGTTGAAGAGGTCGCTGCGGCACATACTTCGCAGCCCCGACACGATCATCACCACGGCCATCACGCCGATCGCACTGCTCCTGCTGTTCGTATACGTCTTCGGCGACTCCATCAGGAGCGGCCACGGCCGGTATGTCAACTACTTGCTGCCGGGCATCTTGCTCATCACTGTCGCCTCCGGTGTCTCGTACACGGCGTTCCGCCTGTTTACCGACGTCTCCGGTGGCATTTTCGAGCGGTTCCAGTCGATGCCGATCGCCCGCCCCGCGCTGCTGTGGGGCCACGTGCTGACCTCGGTCGTCGCGAACCTGGTGTCGCTCGCGCTCGTCGTGGCAGTCGCGGTGGCGATGGGGTTCCGCTCCGGCGCCGGCATCCGTGCCTGGCTCGCCGTGGTCGGCGTCGTGCTGTTGTTCACCCTCGCGCTGACCTGGCTGGCGGTCATCCCCGGGCTGACCGCCAAGTCGGTCGACGGGGTCAGCGGGTTCTCCTACCCGCTGATCTTCCTGCCGTTCGTCAGCTCCGCGTTCGTGCCCACAGGCGGCATGCCCGGACCGGTGCGCGCCTTCGCCCAACATCAGCCGGTCACCCCCATCGTGAACACCATCCGTCACCTCTACGCCCAACAGCCGGTGGGCAACGAGGTCTGGATCGCGATCGCCTGGTGCACCGGTGTACTGCTCATCGCCTACGTGTTTGCGATGCGCGTCTACCACCGCAAGACGGTCTGACCTCGGGACAGGCACCCGGCACTCGCGTCACTTGTTGAGGAGCCACATCAATGATCGACTGCAACGCTCGTACCATGAGGACTGCATGCTGACTATCAGCCAGCTCGCGTCCTACGCGGGCGTCACGATCCGAGCGGTCCGGCACTACCACGCCAAGGGGCTGCTGGCCGAGCCCGAACGAGACCACTCCGGCTATCGGCGTTACGACGCTGCGGCCGTCGTGCAGCTCATCCGGATCCGGACCCTGGCCGACGCAGGCGTCCCGCTGTCGCGGGTGGGTGAGCTGCTGGCGGCCGATGAAGGGGAGTTTGCCGCGGCTGTGGAAGACATCGACCGCCGCCTGCGCCTGGAAATTCGCCGACTCCAGCATCACCGGCAAGAAGTTGCCAACCTCGTGGCAGGCGACAGCCTGGCGCTGCCTCCCGAGGCAGTCGCCTACCTCGACAGGATGCGCGAGTTCGGGTTCCCCGATCGGCTCGTGGAGATCGAGCGCGACAGTTGGATCCTCATCGCCGCCCGAATACCCGACCAGGTACCGGCTTTGATGAAGATCAAGCACGCGCAGCTCGAGGACCCGACGCTCCGCCGGCTCTACCTACTCATCGGGGACCTCGCCGACTGCGAGCCCGACGACGCGCGGCTTCCCGTACTCGCGGACCGGGTTGCCGCCTTCATCGAGGCCGCGGCAGACGTGGCCGAGACGAGCGACGAACAAGCACCCATCAGTGACGACCTGGTCAAGCTCCTCGACGCAGCCTTCGTCGAGTACTTCCCCGTTGCGCCCCGCCTGTTCGACCTCCTCGAAGAACGCGGCTGGACCGGCTGGACCAACATCAGGCGGATCGACGCCGTCGGTCCATAGCGATCAGCAAGCGTGCCGCTCACGGCCGCGGTCACGACGCGCTACCGGGTTGGCCCGGGGATCTTGATTGGCAGCCGTGGGTGATGAAGATCCGGTCACGGGACGACGGACTCTGACCGCACCTCGGTTGACGTAAGCGCCGCGGCGCCCCCGGCAGGCGGCGCTTCCCGGCCGGCGCCGGCTACACCATCGCGGCGCTGATCGATTGGGTAGCCCTGGTGGTCCCCGCAACAATCAGCGCCGCTTTCCGCGGAGGAGATGCGGTGTCGACGCCGGCCGGCCTGGGCGCCTCGACCGCATCCAAGAGGGTCGGCCATCGGTCGTCCCGTTGACGGACGGCAACGGGGCGTGATCACGCTGCTAGCCTCGGCCGTGGAAGCCGCGCGGTCGAGCAGCCTGCCGCGCGCTCGTTTGATCGGCTCAGGACGTCGCTGGCGGGAAGACGCACAGGAGGTTGCCCTCCGGGTCGGCGAGAACCTCCCAGCGCCGGTCAGGACCGAACCAGCGATGCGTTGCGCCGAGCCGCAACAATGCCTCCCGTTCGTGCGGATCGTCGAGTCGGATGTCGAGGTGCACTCCTGGCGAGACGGTGGGCGAAGGTTCACCGCGGATCAGCCAGCCATGCAGGTGGTCGCGCCGGCCGAGCAGGACGGCCTCATCGGCCCCGAGCGTGCCAGTAGTGATCGCTGCCGCGTCCCCGGGGTCGATCGGGAGCCCGAGCGCGGCCGCGTAGAACGGAGCGAGCCTGGCCGGCTCCACACATCGGATGACGAACGCCTCCAGTCGGGCCATCAGCATCGCACTTGCGTGGTGCTGCGCTTCTTCGCCGAGTGGACGTTCGTCGTCACCATCCGACCGTCCCGACGAGCATTTCGCGGATCATGTCGGCGTGGCCGTTGTGGCGTGCCGCTAGTCCGCCGCGGGGGAGCCGGACGTACGTGGCCTGCCGATGCAGGTCGCGGGTGCGCTCGTCGGCGAGGCACGAGGCGACGTACGGATGCAGGGCGTGCATGACGCTCTCCGAACGTTTGACTGTTGCTCGTGATCAGGTCGTGGATGGGGACCCCGGCCCTTCCGGCCGCACGGGCGCGGATGGGGTTCCGACTCCTTGCACTCGACTACGCGCGAATCCTCGTGCCGGTTCAACCGTCGTTGAATCTTCCGCAGGGACAGGTGCTTTCGCCGAGTCTGGTGATAGCCATGTTGATGGCGGTGAACCGCGGGCGGTCGCCGTCCGTGTCAGGTGGCGGTCGGCGTCCTCGAACGGCGGGGACGCTCGCAAGCACCTGGAGGACCAGTGAGACGGCACGGACGGTTCACGATCGCCGGTGGGATAGGCGTGGTGGGGATGGCCGCGTTGGCGCTGGCCGGCTGTTCGGGGCACTCGGGGAGATACGGGGCCGCACCGGCGCGCCCGGCGAGTTCGGCGAGCCTGGCGCCCGCGACGGTCGCCCCGCAGTCGCCCGTGGGGTCCACCCAGCCGGCCACGACCCTCCGGGGCGAGACGACGACGCTGGGCGAGGTGCTAGCGGACGCCGCCGGCCTGACCCTGTACACGTTCAGCCACGACACCGCCGGGACCAGCGCCTGCACGGGATCGTGTGCGGTGGCCTGGCCGCCCCTGACGGTCGGCGCCGACGCCACCTTGACCGGCCCCGCCGGCACGCAGACCGACCTAGGCACGACCCCGCGTCCCGGCGGCGGCCAGCAGGTCACGTTCGACGGCCACCCGCTGTACACGTTCTCCGGTGACGTGGCGCCGGGGCAGACCCACGGGCAGGGCGTCGCCGGTGCCTGGTACGTCATCAAGGTCCCGGCCGCGGCGGGCGCTTCCCCGACATCCGCAGCCAACCGCGCCCCTGCGGTGGCGCCCCCGATGGCCGTCTCCTCCGCGGCAGGCCCGACCCGCGCGACGTCGACTGCGCGGGCGTCCGTGCCGCCTCCTCCGGCGCCGTCCTCCTCCCGGCCACGGCCGTCGGCGAGTCCGACGGACTGCATTCCGCAGAGCGGTGGTGGGGACGGCGACGGTGACAACTCCGGCGGTGGCAGCGACGGGGACGGCTGCACATGACCCGCGTCCGAGCCATCCCAGCCCCGAGCCCCACACGTCCCCGCGACGATCACCGGCGGACGGTGGGCGCGTACCGGGCCCTGCAAGTCGCCTTGATCGCCGTCGTGGTCGCCGGACTCGCCGTCGACGCGTGGGTGCACCTGGACCTCGCGTCGAACTACGACAGCAACGCGTCGAGGCTGCTGACCGAGGGCGACCTGTTCCGGGCCGAAGGGGCCGTCGCGATCGCCGCGGCGCTCGCGCTGCTTGCCCGCCCCGGCCGGCGCACCGCCCTGTTCGCGCTGCTCGTCGCCGTGGCCGGCGTCGCGGCCGTGCTCCTGTGGACGTACGTCGACGTGGGCGCGTTCGGCCCGTTCCCACACATGTACGAGCCGGTCTGGTACGCCCGCAAGACCCAAAGCGCCTGGGGCGAAGGCGGTGCCGCCGTCGCGGCGCTCCCGCTCCTGTTCCTGCTGCGCCGCCGCTAGGCCGCGCCACCTCGACCTCACCGAAGGGCGTCACCCATGTCAGCCACCACCACGTCGGTACTGCGTGCGGGGCGCATCGCGCTGCCGCTGCTGGCGATAGCCGTCCTCGGCGCCGCCTGCGGGCCCAGCCACGGCCACCGGGCCAGCGGGCATGCCGCAGCCGGCGGCACTGCCGGACAGGTGTCGATCCAGCTCATCGACGGCCACCTCACCGACGGCTCGGGCCGCACCGTGTACCTGTGGGTCGCCGACGCCCCCGGCCGCTCCCATTGCACCGGCGCGTGCGCGAACGTCTGGCCGCCGGTGACGACCAGCGGCCGCCCCACCACCGGGCCCGGCCTGACCGCCGCGGACCTGACGACCCTCACCCGTAGCGACGGCGCGCGCCAACTGGCGTACGCGGGCCATCCCCTGTACTACTTCGCGGCCGACAGCTCCGCCGGCGACAGCAAGGGGCAGGGCAGCGACAGTTTCGGCGCGAAGTGGTGGGAGCTGTCCGGCGCAGGCGATCCGATCACCACGGCAGCATCGACGCCAGCCGAGGCGCCGAGCCAGAGCCAAGCCCCTGCGGGCGGTGGCGGGTACGGCTACTGACCGCGCGCCCGTACCGGGCTCGCGTTCGTTCCGGGCTCACGCCCCGGCGACCGGGATCGACACGAGAAGTCGTCCGCTGGTCGTCTCGACGCGCAGTGCGGCGACCTGGTCGCGGTCCAGCGCTGCGGTCTCGCGCACCCCGGCCATCCCGTCGTAACTGGCATACCAGGTGCCGGCGTCGACCTGCTGGCCATGCGTGCCGATCACGACCAGCCGGCACGGCAGCCGCGAGGGCACGCCCGACAGTTGCAGGTCGACCCGGACGCCGGCAGCGGCCGCGGTGATCGTGGCGTCGGCATGGACCGGCCCGAGGGAGGCAGTCACCCGGGTCGGTTGCGGCGAGTGCTGGTTGGCCGTGATGCCGACGCCTGTGCCGATACCGACGACGATGATCAGCGCCGCGGCGGCGCCGGCGAGGCGCAGTCGACGCTGCCGACGCCGGTGGGCGCGCGCCAGCAGGCCCGTCAGCACCCGGGGCGGGGTCGGCGTTCCCGCGGCCTCGGCCTCCGCAAGTGACAGGCGGCCCAGAAGGCCGGGCAGTCCGGCCAGGTCCGCCAGCTCGCCCGTGCACGCCGCGCAGGTCGGTAGGTGTTGCTCGAAGTCCGAACGCTCGCCCGGATCGAGCGCGCCGAGGACGTACGCCCCGACGCTGACGTTCTGCTCGCAGCTCACGCCGACACCCCCTGCTCCTGCAATCTCAGCCGCAGCTCCCGGAGCGCGTAGAACGCGCGGGACTTCACTGTTCCCGGCGGGATACCGAGCCGCGTGGCCGCCTCCGCGACGCTCGACCCGCGGTAATAGGTCTCGATCAGCACCGCCCGGTGCTCCGGGGATAGGGCGGCCAGCGCCTCCTCGACCGTCCAGGTCTCGACCGCCCGCTCCACGTCATCAGCCACCGGAACAAGCGTGAGCGCCGCATCGCCGACCTCCGGTGGCCGGGCCCGCTTCGCCCGCACCGCGTCGACCACCACGTTCCGCGCAACCGTGAACAGCCACGGCCGCAGCGGACCACGAGCCGGGTCCAGGTTGCCCGCGTGTCGCCACGCACGCAGCAACGTCTCCTGCACCACATCCTCGGCCAGACCCCGATCCCCGGTCAGCCGAGTCGCGTAACCCAGCAGCGCCCGACCATGCTCGTCAACCAGCGCGCGCAACAGCGCGTCACCCTCAGCGCCCGCGGTCCTCACGACCCGTTCACGCACGACAC
The DNA here is from genome assembly GCA_036379355.1 of Mycobacteriales bacterium. Lineage (GTDB taxonomy): Bacteria > Actinomycetota > Actinomycetes > Mycobacteriales > CAJCIY01 > CAJCIY01. Next base: position 20,203 of record DASVGV010000020.1, read on the forward strand.
CCTCGATCGGTTCAAGGCCTCGCGAACTCGGGGCACCCGGTGAAGTCCAGGAGTCCGGCGACGAAGGCGTCAGGTTGTTCCAGCTGCGGCAGGTGTCCCGCATCCGCGATCTCGATCAGCCGGGCGTCGTCGAGGCGTTGCTGCAGTCGCCGCGCGTCGGCAACGCTGCTTCCGCTCAGTGTGTCCGCGACGCCCCACAGCAGCAACGTGCGCACCGCGGGCAGCCCAGTGGAACGGTCCGCGGCAAGCAGGATGCAACTGGTGACCAGAAGCTGGCGCGGGCGCCGTTGCGCCAGTATTCGGTCGATGCTCGGCGGGATATTCGCGCTGTCCGCGAAGGCCCGCTCGGCCGCCCCCTGGCCGTACGCCAAGCGCCCCAACAGCCCTTCCATCCCGCGCCGGAACGGCCGGCGACGGCCGACCGCGCGCAACGGACCGGGAAGATGTGGTGCTGGCATGCCGTTGACCAGGACGAGCCCGAGGCACAGCCGCGGTTCTCGTGAGGCGAGCCGGGCCGCGACCGCGGCACCGAAGGAGTTACCGAGCACCCAGGCGGAGGGCAGGCCCAGCGCGCCGAGTACGCCCTCGGCCCACCCCGCGGACTCGTCGAAAGTCGAGGGGACCCACGGCGTGTCGTCGGCGATACCGGGGAAGTCCGGCGCCACGACCAGATGCCGCTCCGACAAGGCATCCCACACACCTGCCCAGTGCGACTGCGCGTCGCCCCACGCCCCGTGCAGCAGCAACAACGGCTGGCCCTCACCCCCGACCCACACGCGTGTTCTCCGGCCGTCGAAGGTCACCTCACGCAGTTGCATGGTCCCGCTCCGGTTCGGTCCGATTCCGGCATCCTCGACGCGCGTGCGACATGCCTCGCGTCCGCACGGGGCACCGCGTCTGGATCACGGATCAACCCCGTCATCGGTTCAACGGCCCCGAACCCACGTCACTGCCGCAGCCCGGCCGGCGACATGACCCCTCCACGCCCGACTGGCCACCGTGATCCACACGGCGACGGCATTGTCGTGCGCCCGCATCGCGCGGCCGGCAGCCACCGCACGCTGCGCCAGCTGCTGACGCAGACATTGGCCTGCACGTCGTTGAATCGTCGGACGACTTCGGGTCTATGGCCCCGCCGTTGCATCCCACACAGGCGAACCTCGGGGCGTTGACGCTTCGCGCTCCGAACGGCGATCTGCGGGGTTGATCCTTCCGGGACAGACAAGCTCGACGAGGAGCCGACGGTGCTCACGGAAGCCTCGCGCCACGTTGCCGGCCACCCATACGAC
>DASVGV010000021.1:0-37873 GCA_036379355.1 Mycobacteriales bacterium
GCGGCGACGCGGTCCGGGTGGGCGGCCGCGGTCATCCGGGCGACGCGGTTGCCGAACGCGTGGCCGACGACCACCGCCCGCTCGTCCGAGCCGGCGAGCGCGTCGATCACGGCCACGACGTCGTCGGCCCAGGCACGCAGATCGGACTGCTCCGGCAACGGCCCGGATGCTCCGATCCCGCGCGGCTGCGGACAGGCGACGCGGAACCCGGCGGCCGCGACCCGGCTGGCCAGGTCACGGAAGTCGTCTGCGCCGCGACCCAGCGACGGCACCATGACGACGAGGGGCCCGGCGTCGCCGTACGTGAACGTCTCGAGCGTGCCGTCCTCGACCGGCACGCGGCAGACGCCGCTCGCCGATCCGAGGGTGGTCACGAACCGCGACGGGCGCGGGCCGCCGGGGCCGAGGCCGTCACGGGGGCCGCGCGCCCCGCATCCTCGGCGTACCGCTCGAAGAAGCGCAGCATCTCTACGGGGAACGGGACTATCAACGTGCCCTGCTTGTCCGCCACCTCGACCATGGTCTGCAGCAGCCGCAACTGGAGCGAGGCCGGATCGCGCGAGAGCGCCTGGGCCGCCTCGGCGAGCTTCTGCGATGCCTGCAGCTCTCCGTCGGCGGTGATGATCCGCGCGGAGCGCTCGCGCTCGGCCTCGGCCTGGCGCGACAGCGACCGCTTGAGCGACTCCGGCAGCGCGATGTCCTTCAGCTCGACCCGCTCGATCTTGATGCCCCACGGGCCCTCGGTCGGACCGTCGATGATCTGCTGGAGGTCGGCGCTCACGGCGTCCCGCTCCTGCAGCAGGTCCTGGAGCGACGTCTTGCCGATCACCGTCCGCATCGACGTCTGCGCGACCTGGGAGACCGCGTAGAGGTAGTTCTGGACGTTGACCAGGGCCTTGATCGGGTCGATCACCCGGTAGAACACGACCGCGTCGACGGTGACCGTGACGCTGTCCTTGGTGATGCCTTCCTGCGCCGGCACGCTCATCGTGCCGATCTGCATGCTGACCTTCGACATGCGCTCGACGTACGGGATGATCACCGTGATCCCGGGCTCCCGGATGCGCCCGCGCACCCGGCCGAGCCGGAAGACCACGCCCTTCTCGTACTGCTGGACGATGCGCAGGCCCGGGATGACGACGAGCAGGACGAGGACTGCGAGGACGATCAAGACGATGATCAGCGCGGTCATCCGCGCAGCATAGGCTCGCCGTCGTGCCGTCCGCGTCTGCCACGAAGCTGCGCTTCCACATCGTCACGGGGAAGGGCGGCACCGGGAAGACGACCGTCGCGGCGGCCCTCGCCATGGCCCTCGCGGCGGGCGGCGGCCGGGTGCTGCTCACGGAGGTGGAGGGCCGGCAGGGCATCGCGCAGCTGTTCGACACGCCCCCCCTGCCGTACGAGGAGCGGAAGGTCGCGAGCGCGCCCGGCGGTGGTGACGTCGTCGCGCTCGCGATCGATCCCGAGGCGGCGCTGCTCGAGTACCTCGACATGTTCTACAACCTGCGCGCGGCCGGCCGCGTGCTCACCAAGCTCGGCGCCATCGACTTCGCCACCACGATCGCGCCCGGCGTCCGCGACGTCCTGCTGACCGGCAAGATCAAGGAAGCGGTCGATCGCAAGAACAAGCAGGGCCGGCCGGTCTTCGACGCCGTCGTGCTGGATGCGCCGCCCACCGGGCGCATCACCCGGTTCCTCAACGTGACCGCCGACGTCGCGTCGCTGGCGCGGATGGGGCCGATCAAGAATCAGAGCGAGAGCGTGCAGCGCGTCGTGCGCTCCCCGACGACGGCCGTGCACCTGGTGACGTTGCTGGAGGAGATGCCGGTGCAGGAGACCGTCGACGGCGTCCGGGAGCTGCAGGCGGAGGGCATCCCCGTCGGTTCGGTGATCGTGAACATGAAGCGGCAGCCGTACGCCCTTCCAAAACGCCTCGTGAAGAAGGACATCGCGGCGGACCTCGTCGCTGCCGGCATCACCGGCGGCAGGGCAGTGGTGGACGGCCTCGCCGCGGAGGCGGCCGCGTACCGCGCCCGGATCGAGATCGAGGCCCGGGAGCAGGCGCGGCTCGACCAGCTGGGCCTGCCCGTCGTGACGTTGCCGCTGCAGCCCGGCCACCTGGACCTCGGCGCCCTGTACGCGCTGGCCGAGAGCCTGGGCGAGCAGGGCTTTCCCCCGGCCCGGGTCCGCCCGTGAGGGACTTCGACGTCGACGCGCTGCTCGGCTCGGCGAAGGTCGTCGTCTGCTGCGGGAGCGGTGGAGTGGGCAAGACCACGACGGCGGCCGCACTCGCGATCCGGGCGGCCGAGAACGGGCGCCGGACGGTCGTCCTCACGATCGACCCGGCCCGGCGGCTGGCTCAGGCGATGGGCCTCACCGAGCTGGACAACACCCCCCGGCCGGTGGAGGGGGTCGACGGCAGCCTCGACGCGATGATGCTGGACATGAAGCGGACGTTCGACGAGATCGTCGAGGCCCACGCCGATCCCGAACGCGCGCAGCAGATCCTGTCCAACCCGTTCTATCTGTCGTTGTCGTCGTCGTTCGCCGGGACGCAGGAGTACATGGCGATGGAGAAGCTCGGCCAGCTCGTGGCCGAGAAGCGCTGGGACCTGATCATCGTCGACACGCCGCCCACGAGGTCGGCACTGGACTTCCTGGACGCCCCGAAGCGGCTGGGCACGTTCCTCGACGGCCGGCTGATCAAGATCCTGCTGGCTCCCGCCAAGGCCGGCGGCCGGGCGTACCTCAAGGTGCTCAACACGGCGCTGTCGGCGGCGACCCGTGTCGTCGCGAAGGTCATCGGCGCACAGCTGTTGACCGACCTGCAACAGTTCGTCGCCTCGCTCGAGGCCATGTTCGGAGGCTTCCGCGCCCGGGCGGACGCGACGTACGCCATGTTGAAGGCACCGGGGACGGCGTTCGTCGTGGTGGCTGCCCCGGAGCCGGCGGCGCTCCGGGAGGCGTCGTACTTCGCGGACCGGCTGACCGCCGAGAACATGCCGCTCGCCGGGCTCGTCGTGAACCGCGTCCACGAGACCGCAGTGAGCGACCTGGGCGTCGCCCGGGCGGTGACCGGCGCCGAGACGCTGGAGGCCGACCGCGGCGGCGCGGTGACCGCTGCGCTGCTGCGGCTGCATGCCGAGCGGGCGACCGTCGCCGAACGGGAGAAGGCGCTGGTAGGCCGTTTCCGGCGCTCGCATCCCGAGACGCCGGTCCGTCAGGTGCCGGCGCTGGAGTCGGACGTGCACGACCTCGCGGCCCTGCGGCAGATCGGAGCAGCGCTCGCGCGGGGTTAGCCGGCGATCTGGTCGCGGGCGGTGCCGTGGTCACGACGCGCCTGGCCGAGGAGGGCCTGCCAGCTGGTGACCTCGGGCCGGCGGCGCAGCAGCGCGCGGCGCTCGCGCTCGGTCATGCCGCCCCACACGCCGAACTCGACCCGGTTGTCCAGGGCGTCGGCGAGGCATTCGGTGCGCACCGGGCACGACAGGCACAGGACCTTGGCCTTGTGCTGCTCGGCACCGCGGACGAACAGCTCGTCCGGGTTGCCGTCTCGGCACGCCGCGCGCGCGGTCCAGTTCGGATCGAGCCCGCTGGCCGACTGAGTGGCGCCGCTGCCCACCACGACCGTCATGTCCCGCTCTCCGTCCACCGCTGCCGGATCGAGCGACCGGCGGTTTTCGCAGGTCGCCCGCCGACGGTACGAATCAGGACAGTCCCGGCGACATGGCCCAGAGGGACCATTCGTGCTGACCCAGCCGAGTCAGCCCACCTGGCCCGGGCGTTCCGCACGGCGGGCAGGCGGCGCCGCTCCCACTACCCTGGACGGCGTGCGCCGCCGATCGGTTCCGCAGGGCATCGGCCTCCTCGCGATCCTCGCGGCGGTCGCGGGGCTGCTCGTCGCGGGACTGGCGATGCCGGTCGTCGCGGGCGTCACGTGGGCGGCACACCGACAGCAGAACGCCCTCGCGGACCTGCCGTCGTTCCTCAGCCAGCCGCCGCTTGCGCAGCGCTCGGTGATGTACGCCGCCGACGGCAGCGTCATCGCCACCATCTCCGGCCCCGAGGACCGCGTCGTGGTCGCGTCCTGGCAGATCCCGGACGTCATGAAGAAGGCCATCGTCGCGATCGAGGACAACCGCTTCTACGAGCACAAGGGTGTCGACCTGCGCAGCGTCCTGCGCGCCGCCCACGAGGACTCCGCCGCCGGTTCGTACGCGCAGGGCGCCTCCACGATCACCGAGCAGTACGTGAAGCTCGTCGAGCTGGAGAAGGCCGGGAACGACAAGGAGGCGCAGCAGGCCGCGACGGAGAAGTCGCTCGAGCGCAAGATCGACGACGCCCGGCTCGCGATCGCGCTCGAGAAGGTCGAGACCAAGGACCAGATCCTCACCAACTACCTCAACATCGCGTACTTCGGCGAGGGCGTGTACGGCGTCGGGACAGCGGCGACGCACTACTTCGGCGTCCCGGTCCAGCAGCTGACTCTCGCCCAGGCCGCACTGCTCGCCGGCCTGGTCAACAACCCCGCCGGTTTCGACCCGGTCCAGCATCCCCAGGCAGCGCTGGACCGGCGCAACCAGGTCCTCGACGCGGTGGAGAAGTACCAGTTCCTGCCGGCCGCGACCGTGCAGGCCGCTCTCAAGCAGCCGATCGACGTGCACCCGGTGATGAAGACGGTCGACCCGTGCGCCTCGTCGACGATGCCGGTGGACTGCGCGTACGCGCTGCAGCAGCTCTACAGCGACCCGCAGGTCGGCACCACCCGCGTGCTGACCGGCGGTCTGAAGATCTACACCAGCTTCCAGCCCACCGTGCAGAAGGCCGTCGACACGCAGCTGTCCGCGCACGTCCCCGACAAGGACCGGCAGGTCGAGGCGGCGGTGGTCGAGCAGCCGGGCACCGGCGCGATCGTCGCGATCGGGCAGAACCGCGGCTACGGCACCGGTCCGGGCCAGTCCAAGTCGATCTACGCGGGCGACTACCGGTACGACGTGGGCTCGACGTTCAAGGCCGTCACGCTCACCGCCGCCGTCGAGCAGGGCATCCCGCTCACCACGACGATCTCCTCGCCGGCCTGCTACCACCTGCCCGGGCAGGTGAACCCGCCTGGTGGGCCGAACACCCGCTGTCACAACGCGTTCTCGAACGCGGGCGACAGCGAGAGCGGCTCGTTCAACCTCTATACCGGGACATGGGCCTCGGTGAACACGTTCTTCGTCCAGCTCGAGGCAAAGGTCGGCGGCCCGTCCACGGTCGCGGCGCTGGCCAAGAAGATGGGCGTCATCGGCAGCAGCGGCGGCCCGAAGTCCTTCCAGGGCGGCGGCTACGGCTACTCGCTGACGCTCGGGTCGGGCGGCGGCTTCTCGGCCTTCGACATCGCGAACGTCTACGCGACTCTTGCGGCGCACGGCACCGCCTGCACGGCCTCGGCGATCACGAAGATCACGACTCAGGACGGTGGGGCGGTGCCGTTCACCGGCAGCAGCTGCAAGCAGGTGCTGTCGGCGACCACCGCCGACACGGTCACCTCGATCCTCCAGGGAGTTCTCGACAAGCCGGGCGCCACCGCCGCCGGCCTGGGCATCGGCCGGCCCGCGGCCGGCAAGACCGGGACCGTCGACGACTCGAACGAGGCCTGGTTCGCGGGCTACACCCCGCAGTACGTCACGGTCGTGGGCATGTTCGACCCGTTCGCGCTCTCCTCGCCGCTGACGCCGTTCTGCGACAACAAGACCGGCAGCTGCTTCCACGGCGGCAACCTCTACGGCGCGTCCGTGCCGGGGCCGACGTGGCACGACATCATGGCCGCGATCCACCACGGCCTGCCGGTGGAGAACTTCGCGCTGCCCGAAGCGGTCAACACGGGGGCGCCCGCCACGGCGACCGTGCCGGACGTCGCCGGCGAGTCGGTGCAGCAGGCGGGCCAGGACCTGCAGAACGCCGGCTTCACCCCGCGCATCCAGACGCTCGAGGTGAACTCGACGTACCCGCCCAACAGCGTGGCCGGGACGAACCCGCCGGCGGGAGCGTCGGTCCCGTCCGGATCCACAGTGATCATCCTGGTGAGCAACGGGCGCGCGCCGGTCCAGCCGCCGCCCGCGTCCGTGACCGTGACGGTGACGCCGACGACCGCGTTCCCGACGCCGCCGAACGGGCCGCCCGGCGGGAACAAGCCCGGACCGCCGCCGCCGCAGTAGCCGTCGGCTCGGGGCCCGCGCCGGGGACCTCAGCCCAGCTGGCGGCGCACCTCCGCCGCAACCCGGCCGCCTTCGGCCCGACCGCCCACCGCCGCGTTCGCCGCCTTCATCGCCGGTCCCATCTCGTGGGCCCCGCTGGTGACGAGGGCTTCGGCGACCACCTCGCGCAGCTCGTCGTCGGTCAGCTGCGCCGGCAGATAGGCAGCGATGATCTCGCCCTCCGCCCGCTCCTTGGCGGCGAGCTCGTCGCGGCCGGCCTGCTCGAACGCCTCCGCCGCCTCGCGGCGCTTCTTCGCCTCACGGGTGAGGACCTGGAGCACCTGCTCGTCGCTGAGCTCCCGCGCCGCCTTGCCCGAGACCTCCTCGGTCTGGACCGCGGCGAGAACCATCCGCAGGGTCGACAGCGCGCGCTCGTCCCGGACGCGCAGCGCCTGCGTCATGTCCTCGTGCAGCTTCTCCTTGAGCGCGCTCACGACCTGGGACACTAGCGGCGTGCGTCCGCTGCCCGCCCTGGCCGCCGCCACGGCGCTGACGGGCGCCGCGACGGTCGCGTACGCCGCGCTCTGGGAGCGGCAGGCCTTCACGCTCCGCCGCTTCGACGTACCCGTGCTCGCGCCCGGTGCGAGGCCGTTGCGGCTGCTGCACGTCTCCGACGTACACATGCTGGCCCGCCAGCACCGCAAGCAGGCCTGGGTACGCGACCTCGCCCGCCTCGTGCCGGACGTCGTCGTCTCGACCGGCGACAACCTGGCGGGCCCGGACGGGGTCGAGGCGATGCTGCACGCGTACGAGCCGCTCCTCGACCGGCCGGGCGTGTTCGTCTTCGGGTCGAACGACTACTACGCGCCGACACCGAAGAACCCGCTGCGCTACTTCAACCCCCGCCACAAGCGGGTCGTGGGCGACGAACTGCCCTGGGACGACCTGCGGCGCGGCCTGGTGGACGGCGGCTGGCACGACCTGACGAACGCGCGGGCCGTCGTCGACGCCGACGGCCGGCGGCTGGCCTTCCGCGGCGTCGACGACCCGCACCTGCGCCTCGACCGGCTGCCGCTCGTCTCCGGTCGCGAGGACGCGGACGTCGCGATCGGCGTGGTGCACGCGCCCGAGCCCCGCGTGCTCGACACCTTCGCGGCGGACGGGGACGCGCTGCTGCTGTCGGGCCACACCCACGGCGGCCAGCTGCGCGTTCCCGGCTACGGGGCGCTCGTGACCAACTGCGCCCTCGACCGTGCCCGCGCGCGCGGCCTGTCGCGGTACGCCGGCTCCTGGCTGCACGTGTCGGCCGGGCTCGGAACCTCGCCCTACGCCCCGGTGCGGTTCGCCTGCCGCCCGGAGGCGTCGCTGCTGACGCTCGTCCCCGCCGACGAGGACGCCGCCGTCCGGTAGAGTCGCGGGTCGCGGCACTCGGGATGTGGCGCAGCTTGGTAGCGCGCCTCGTTCGGGACGAGGAGGTCGTGGGTTCAAATCCCGCCATCCCGACCGTGAGATGACCTGGGGCACCGTTTCCGCGGGGTCCCGGGTCATCGGTCTGTTCCGGGTCTATCCGGGCCCCGCGCGCTCGGTCGGGGGATCGTGACGCTCGTCGTTGTCGTGACCGGGCGTGAGGTCGTCCACGGCCGAGAGCCGTAGCGGCGTGAACGGGCGTCCGGCCCCACCCGAGACCGGCTCCAGCGCGAGGCACACGTGGTCGCCGCCCTCGTCGAGCAGGGCCGTCCGCCGCAGCACCAGCCAGTTCGGGCACGCGCGCAGGACGGGGACGCCGGCGGACCGCGTGTCCACGTCGAGGCCGGCGAACTTGTCCGTCGTGTCCCCTGTGAGCGTGCCGAAGCGGACGGCGAGCGCCCGGTCGGCGTCGGTCAGGAAGTGGATGCCGACATGGGTCGCCCGCAGGCCCACGCGGTAGGTGTGGTTGGCCTTCGACAACCAGACGGCGTACCGCTCCGGCGCGATGCTCGACTGGCTGTGGAAGCCGACCAGGCAACCGGCGCGCTCCTCGCCGGCGGCGGTCGTGACCACGATGAGGTTCGGGTCGAGCGACCGCATGATGGCCTCGAACGGTTCAGCGGCCATCGGTCTGCCGTTCGTAGCGCAGGAACAGGGTGTCCCCGTCGCGCAGGACGTGCCGGAGCGCGAGGCGGCGCAGTGGCGCGCCCGCAGGGTTGACCGACAGCGGGAGCGGGTCGCCGCCCATGAGCGGCGAGACAGTGAGGCACAGCTCGTCGAGCCGGTCCGCGGCCAGGACCTCGCCGAGCCAGGTGGGGCCGCCCTCGCACACGACGACCCGATGGCCGGCGGCGGCGAGCGCCGCCATCGCCAGCGCCGGGTCGACCCGCTCGTCGCCCGCGATCAGCACGTCCGCCACCTCGCCCGCGCGGCGCAGCCGCGTCGGGTCCGCGGCGGCGCAGGTGACCACGATGCTGCGGCTCTCCGGCGGCGCGTCGACGAACGCCTTCGCGCTCCAGTCGAACGCCAGCGAGCGGCTCACGACCGCCAGCGGGGGGGCCGCGGTCCGTCCGGCACGTCTCCGCGCGGCGGCGCGCTCGGGCGGGAGGCGGATCCCGCCGTACCCCTCGCGGCGCACGGTCTCGGCGCCGACCAGGACGACGTCGGCCAGGGTGCGCATCGACGCGAACAGGTGCGCGTCGGGCGCGGTGGACAGCGCCCCCACCCGCCCGCCGATGGCCGCCGACCCGTCCAGGCCGCCGACCATGTGCGCCATCACCCAGCACTGCCCGTCCGGCTTCGTCCGGTCGACCTCGGCGTACGGGGCGAGCGGGTCGTCCAGGGTGGGACCGGCCAGCAAGGTCTGCACGGTTCCCCCAGTCTGCGGCGCGGCGAGGACCTCGACAGTACGCATCGGGCGCCCCGCCGCGGGAACGTCCGACCGCCGGGCGATCAGGCTGCGCCGAGCCGGAAGACCGGGTGGTCGGCGGCCACCGCCACCAGCTGCTCGTCGGACGACCCGGCGTCCACGCCGTCGAAGAAGGCGCCGACCTCCCACGCCCACCGCTTCAGGTAGGCGCGCAGGACCGGCACGGTGTCGACCCCGGTGACCTCGGTGGCCGTGAACGCCGACGTCCGGCGACCGATCCGCAGCTCACCGCCGCCGGCTGCACGCATGTTCCGTACCCACTGGGTGACGCCGCGGGGCGACACCAGGTAGTCGACACCGTCGACGTGCAGCAGGTTCACCGGCGTGCTGCGCCACTGTCCGCTGGACCGCCCGCGCACCCGCAGCTCCCGCGACCCCATGACGCTGACCCCGAGCCGCGTCAGTCGCCGCACCGCCCGGTTGAAGACCTGCTGGGTGAACCAGCCCGGCTCCTGGTAGTGGTCGCTCATGTCTGTCGCACCTTTCGTCGATGAGAGCACCGCTCTCTGTTCGGAGCGATGCTCTCGGATTCGTGAGCGCATGTCAAGAGCACTGCTCTCGCTTCTGGTAGACACTGCTGGCATGACGCAACGTCCGATGACGGCCCGAGCCCGGGCACGAGCCGACATCACGCGGCAGATCAAGGACGCGGCTCGGGACCACCTCGCCTCTGACGGCGCGCCGGCTCTGTCGCTGCGCGCGGTCGCCCGCGACGTCGGGCTCGTCTCCTCGGCCGTCTACCGCTACTTCGCCAGTCGGGACGAGCTGCTGACGGCGCTGATCGTCGACGCGTACACGTCGGTCGCCGATGCGGCCGAACAGGCGGAGCGCCAGGTCCGCCGCAGCGACCTCGAGCGCCGGTTCCTCGCGATCGGCCACGCGGTCCGCGCGTGGGCCCTGGCCCATCCGCACGAGTACGCCCTCATCTTCGGCAGCCCCGTCCCGGGGTACGCCGCTCCAACCGACACCGTCGACCCCGCCGGGCGAATTCCCCTGCTGCTGCTGAGGATTCTGGCCGATGCGTCCTCCTCCGAGCGCACCGTCGAACCGCCTCCGCCGCCGATGCCGCGCTCGGTACGCAGCGATCTCCGCGCGCTCCGGGACGCGGTCGCCCCCACCCTGGACGACGCCTGGCTGGTCCGCGGGATCCGGGCCTGGGCGCAGCTCGTCGGGCTCGTCAGCTTCGAGCTGTTCGGCCATCTGCACGGCGTCGTGACGGACTATGCCGCGCACTTCGACGTCCAGATGAGGGCCGTGGCCGCCGACCTCGGACTGGTCCGCACGCCGGGGCGTCCGGCCGCGCGCGGCTAGGCCTGCGGGGACTAGGTCGACTGGGGCGGGTCGGCCGGTTCGACCACGAAGACAGGGATCTCGCGGTCGGTCTTCTTCTGGTAGTCGGCGTAGTCGGGGAAGGCGGCCACCGCCCGGTCCCACCACGCGGCGCGTTCCTCGCCGTGCGCGAGACGCGCCACCATGTCCCGCTTGATCGGGCCGTCCTGGAGCTCGACGTGCGGGTCCGCGACCATGTTGTGGTACCAGGTCGGGTGCTCCGGCGCGCCGCCCTTGGACGCCACAACCGCGTAGGACCCCTCGTGCTCGACCTTCATCACCGGGTTCTTCCGGAGCTTGCCGGTCTTGACCCCCCGGCTGGTCACGACGACGACCGGCATGCCGCGCAGCACGGTCCCCTCCGTACCGCCGGAGCTCTCGATCTTCTCGACCTGCTCGCGGACCCAGTCCGACGGGCTGGGCTCGTACTCACCGACCAGAGGCATGTCTCGACCCTACGTCGGCTCACCGGCCGAGCGCCGCCCGGGCGAAGCGCCGTCCCTCACCGATCACCAGCAGGGGGTGCCGGAGCGCCAGTCGCGCCGCGAACCGCGGCGTCAGGTCGCCCGCGAGCGCGGACATCACGACCCCCGGTGACATGCGCGCGACCGCGGCCAGTGCGCGGGACCACTCCGGGTCCCCGTACGAGCAGACCTTCTCGTGCAGGACGTAGCCGATGCGCATCTGCCGCCCGACGGCGCGCTCCCAGCGCTGCGGGTACGAGGCAAGCTCCTGCGCGGCAGGCGATCCCGTGCGGTGCAGTGCGCTCGCTGCCGCTTCCCCGGCGAGCCGGCCGCTCACCATCGCGTGCCGGATGCCCTCGCCCAGCAGGGTCGAGCCGTGGCCGGCGGCATCCCCGACCACGACGAGCCCGTCGGCCACCGCCGGTACGGCGCCGTGGTCGAACGCGGGCATCACGCCGGAGTGCCGCTCCAGCGGCTGCGCGCCGGAACAGCTCTCCCGCAGCGCCGGCGTGCGCTCCACGAGGTTCGCCAGCAGCTCCTCGACATCCGCGTCGGACGTCGGACGGACCACGCCGACGCCGAGCCGGACGCGCCCCGACCCGCGCGGGAAGGCCCAGCCGTACCCGCCCGGCGCGACGGCGTCCCCGACCACCAGCAGCGCCTCCCGCTGGTCGTACGACGGCGCGAACACCTCGGCCTCGACGCCCACGGCCGTCCGCGGCGCCGTCCCCCGCAACCCCGCGCCGCGCGCGATCACCCCCGTCGTCCCGGTGGCGTCCACGACCAGCCGGGCGCGCAGCTCTCCGCCGCCGCGACGCGTGACACCCACGACGGCGTCACCGTCGAGGACGGCGGCCGTGACGTGCTCGCGGAGATGCAGCTCCGCCCCCGCCGCCGCTGCCTGGGTCGCGAGCCACTGGTAGAGCCCGCGTACGTCGAGGACGCACATGCGAGCGCGCCGGTACCGGAACGTGCGATCGGTGCCGGGGCCGACGACGCGCAGCCGCGTCACGGGCTGCCACAGGTGGGACGGCACGCCCATCCGCCGGAGCGGGCGGACGAAGCTGCCGCCGCTGGTACGGACCGGCTCACCGAACGCCGCCCCGCGCTCGAGCACCACCACGCGGTGGCCGGCCGCCGCGACGGCGCGGGCCGCCGACAGCCCCGCCGGGCCGCCGCCCACCACGAGCGCGTCGATCACCGGCCGGTCCGAGGGCACGCGTCCAGCGTCGCAGACGATCGCCGGCCGCTAGCATCCGCCGATGCCCGAGAGCCGGCCGTGGTGGCAGACCGCCGTCTTCTACGAGATCTACGTCCGGTCGTACGCCGACGGGACCGGTGACGGGCTCGGCGACCTGCCGGGCATCCGCGGCCGGCTCGGGCATCTGGCCGCGCTGGGGGTGGACGCGCTGTGGCTCACCCCGTTCTACCCCTCGCCGATGGCAGACCACGGCTACGACGTCGCCGACCCGCGCGCCGTCGAGCCGCTGTTCGGCACGCTGGACGACCTGGACGGGCTCGTCGCGGACGCCCACGATCTCGGCCTGCGGGTCGTCGTCGACGTGGTGCCGAACCACGTGTCGTCGGCGCACCCGTGGTTTCGCGCCGCGCTGGCGGGCGAGCCAGGCGGACCCGAGCGGTCTCGGTTCCACTTTCGCGACGGTCGCGGCGGTCAGGGCGACGAGCCGCCTACGAACTGGCGGTCGGCCTTCGGGGGCAGCGCGTGGACCCGCGTGCCGGACGGGCAGTGGTACCTCCACCTGTTCGCGCCGGAGCAGCCCGACCTCGACTGGCGAAACCCGGACGTCGGCGCCGACTTCGAGCAGACCCTGCGGTTCTGGCTCGACCGCGGCGTCGACGGCTTCCGCATCGACGTCGCCCACGGGCTGGTCAAGGACCCGACGTTCCCGGACAACCCGTCCGGTGTCGTCGTGGACCTGATGAGCGAGACGTCCGCGCCGACACCGATGTGGGACCAGCCGCAGGTCCACGACGTGTGGCGCGGCTGGCGGCGGATCGCCGACGCGTACCCGCACGAGCCGGTCCTCGTGGGCGAGGTGTGGCTCGGCGATGCCCGCGCGCAGGCGCGCTACGTCCGACCCGGCGAGCTGCATCTGGCGTTCAACTTCCGGCTGCTGTTCTCCGCCTGGGAGGGCGGCGAGATGGCGGCGGCGATCGACCGTTCCGTGACCGAGCTGCACGCCGTCGGCGCGCCGTCGACCTGGGTGCTGTCGAACCACGACGTCGTCCGGCACGTGAGCAGGTACGGCGGGGGCGCTCTCGGCCGGCGGCGGGCCCGTGCGGCCCTGCTCCTCGTGCTCGCGCTCCCAGGCGCGGTGTTCCTCTACCAGGGCGAAGAGCTCGGCCTGGAGGAGGTGCGGCTCCCGGACGAGGCCCTCACCGACCCGGTGTGGGAGCGGTCCGGCCACACGCGCAGGGGGCGCGACGGGTGCCGCGTGCCGCTCCCGTGGTCGGGCGACGCGCCGCCGTACGGCTTCTCGGCCGGCGGCGTGCCCTGGCTGCCGCAGCCGGCGGACTGGGAACCGCTGACGGTGCAGGCCGAGGAGGCCGATCCGGCGTCGATGCTGTCGTTCTACCGCCAGGCGCTGCGCCGGCGCCGCGCAGCCGATCCGCTGGCAGGCATCACCTGGCACCGCCGGGACACCGACGTCCTCGACCTCACGGTGGACGGCGGCGTGCGGTGCGTCGTGAACCTGGGGACGGACCCCATCCGGTTGCCCCAGGGCGCCCGGGTCGTGCTGGCGAGCGAGCGGCCGGACGGGCCGCTGCTGGCGGGTGGCGGCGCGGTGTGGCTCGAGATCGACAGCGCCGGTTCTCGCTAGGCTGCTACGCACCACATCACGACGCCGGACACGGACGGGTGGGCCATGACGAGCGTGCTGTATGCCGTGGGTTCGGGCTCGGCCGCCGCGACCGGCGGTGCCTGGCTCCTGGTCGACGCGCCGCCCACGGCCGCCGTGGTCGGGCACATCTGGACCCGCCTGACCGCCGGACTCGGCCGCGAAGCGCTGCTCGACGCGCTCCGGGACCTGCCCGACCTGCCCTCGTTCGCGCTCGTCCTCGCGACGCCGCCCGGCGCGGTCGTCGTCAGCGGCGGCGCGCGGGTGGTCCTCGAGGGCGACGAGCAACACCCCATCGACGCCGGCGCCGACTCGGGTGGCTGGACCGAGGTGCCGCTGCCTGCCGGCACGACGGCAGCCACCCTCACGGCAGGGCGCGACGTCTCCGTCGAGGATGCCCGCATTCCCGCGCTGGCAGGTGTTTTCCCGGCCTCGACGCTGACCGTTCGCTGGTTGCCGCCGCCGGTTCCCGCGGTGCCGCCGCGCCCCCGGTCGGCGCCGCCCGTCATCCCACCGGAACCGTCCGTGCCCCCGCCCACGAGCGAAGCCGCCGAGGAGCCGACCGAGGTGCTGCCCTCGTCGGTGCCGTCGGCGGTCTCGTCGACGGACAGCTTCTTCGACCAGGACGCCCTGCCCTCCGTACCAGCGCGGCCGTCGGCACCTCCACGCCCGGTCGGGCCGCCGCCGTCGGCTCCGGTGGCCGCGGACCACGGCGTCCTGCGAATCTCCACCGGCGAGGCGATCGTGCTCGACCGCGGGGCGGTGCTCGGACGCAGCCCGGAGTGGCACGGGCCGGACCAGCGGCACCTGGTGACCGTCGTGGGCAGCTTCGGGGACGTCTCCCGCAGCCACGTGGGTGTCTCACTCGACGGCGAAGGGGTACGTGTCGAGGACCTCGGCTCGACGAACGGCACGCTCGTCAGCCAGCCCGGCGCAGGCCAACATCTGCTCCAGGTCGGCGTGGCGGAGCGGCTGGAGCCAGGTGCCGTCGTCACGCTGTCGCGTGACGTGTCGTTCACGTACGAGATCGACCTGCGCTGACCCTGCACCGAAGGAGACCTTCATGACCGCCCCGACGACGTCGACGCCGCCGGCTGCCCGCCTGATCGGTATGAGCCGCGGGGACGGGCTGACCGCGATCGCGGGCCTGCTCGTGTTCATCTTCTCGTTCCTGCCCCAGGTCGGCGCGACCAGCGGCGGGATCTCGTACGCGGCGAACATGTGGCACGCACTCAGCCTCGTCGAGATCTTCGCGGTCCCGCTGCTCGCGCTCGTCGTGGTGGCCTTCACGCTGGTGCCGATCCAGCAGGCCGCGTACGCCGACGCCGACATCCTCGGCATCAGGCCGGCCGCCTGGCGCACCGTCCTGTCGCTCGTCGTCGCCGTCGCCAGCATCTTCGCGATCTTCTTCTGGAGCCACGTCGCCAGCGACAGCAACGGGCACATCGGGTACGGCGCCTACCTCGTGCTCGTGTTCGGCATCCTCGGTGCGGTCGGCGCGATCGCCCCGGCGTACGTCCCCGACCTCCGGCTGCCGCTGATGACGCCGCGCACGCCGAAGGCGCCGCCGGTCGAGCTGCCCGACGCGTCCGGCGCCGCGGGCTGGCAGCCGCCGGTGCAGCCGGAGCAGGACTATCCGCCCGCGCCGGCACCTGTGGCGGACGCGGCGCACCCCGCTGGCGGCCCGGATCCGACACGGACCTTCGAGCCGATCCGGCACGACGAGCCGGTCGCCTTCGAGCCGGAGCCGTCCGGCGAGCCGGTCGCACCCGAACCGGTCGCACCCGAACCGCTCGCACCCGAACCGCTCGCACCCGAACCCGCCGTACCGGATCCAGCGGCGCCGCCGCCCGCCAGGCCCGCGCCGTTCGAGCCCTACTGGGCGTGCTTCCCGACCGTGCGGCCGCTCGTCGACCGCACGAACACCGCGCTCACGATCGGGCAGGTGTCGCCGGAGGAGTGGTACCTCGTGACCGGCATGGACGAGAGGGGCGCCTCGGTGAGCACGTCGGACGGCCGCTCGGGGCTGCTGGTCGACACCAGCGGCCTCATCCGGGCCGACCAGACCGGGTAGGGCAGCATCTCCCGGGTGACCGACCCCGACGTGCCACCGTCGCGCGAGCGCGTTCTCATCGAGACGTTCGCCCTGGTCGCCGACCTCATGGTCGCCGACCACGAGATCGCCGACCTGCTCGACGTCGTGGTGCACCGGTGCGTCGAGCTGTTCCCCGTCGACGCGGCGGGGCTGCTCCTGCGCGACCGTTCCGGCCGTCTCGGGCTGGCGGCGACCTCGAGCGAGGCGTCACGTCTGGTGGAGTTCCTTCAGTTGCAGAGCGACGAGGGTGCCTGCCTCGACGCCTACACCAGCGGCGAGCCGGTGCTCGTCGACGACCTCAGCAGCGACGATCGCTGGCCCACCTGGGGACCGGCCACCCGCGAGCTCGGGTTCCGGTCGGTGAGCTCGATCCCCCTGCGGTGGCGCGACACGACCATCGGGGCGCTGAACATGTTCCGCGAGGAAGTCGGGCACCTGCGGGCGGAGGACCTGTACGCGGCTCGCACGCTCGCCCAGATCGCCACGACCGGAATCCTCCAGCACCGCGCGCTGGATGACGCCGAGCAGCTGGGCCGCCAGCTGCAGACCGCTCTGGACAGCCGGGTCGTCATCGAGCAGGCCAAGGGGGTGCTCGCCGAGCGGCACGGGATCAGCCTCGAGCAGGCGTTCGAGCAGCTGCGGACCGAGGCGCGGCGCTCCCGGCGGAAGGTCGGCGAGCTCGCCCGGGAGATCACGGCCGGGCGGCCCTGACGGGGCCGTAGGGTCGGGTCATGAAGATGCGCACGCTCGGCCGTACCGGCGTCAAGGTCAGTCCCCTCACCCTGGGCGCGATGATGTTCGGCGCCTGGGGCAACCGCGACCACGACGACAGCGTGGCGATCATCCACGCGGCGCTCGATGCCGGCATCAACTGCATCGACACGGCCGACGTCTACTCGGCCGGCGAGTCCGAGGAGATCGTCGGCAAGGCGCTCGCCGGCCGCCGCGACGACGTCGTCCTGTGCACCAAGGCACACGCGCCGATGGGCAAGGACCCCAACATGCAGGGCAACAGCAGGCGCTGGCTCGTCCGGGAGGTCGAAAACAGCCTGCGGCGGTTGGGAACCGACCACATCGACCTCTACCAGATCCACCGGCCGGCGCACGACACCGACGTCGAGGAGACGCTGTCGGCGCTCACCGACCTCATCCGCGCCGGAAAGATCCTCTACGCCGGCTCGTCCACCTTCCCGCCGTCGCAGATCGTCGAGGGCCAGTGGGTGGCCGAGAAGCGCGGGCTCACCCGGTTCGTCACCGAGCAGCCGCCGTACTCGCTGCTGGCCCGCGGGATCGAGGCGGAGGTGCTGCCGGTCTGCCAGCAGTACGGCATGGGCGTGCTGCCGTGGTCGCCGCTCGCCGGTGGCTGGCTCTCGGGCCGCTACCGCAAGGGGCAGGACATCGAGGAGTCGCACCGGGCGTCCCGGATCCCCGGGCGGTATGACCTCGACGACCCGGCGAACCGGCGCAAGCTCGACGCCGCGGACGCGTTGGGCGCGCTCGCCGACGAGCTGGGCATGCCGCTTCCGCACCTCGCGCTGGCGTTCGTCATCCAGCATCCCGGCGTCACGTCGGCGATCATCGGGCCGCGCACGATGGACCAGCTGACGTCCCAGCTCGACGCGGCGGACGTGACCCTGGACGCGGCCACCCTCGACCGCATCGACGAGATCGTGCCGCCGGGGTCGACGATCAACCCGGCCGACCAGGGCTGGCAGCCGCCCGCGCTCGCCTCCGCCTGGCGCCGGCGCCGACCGGCCTCGTAGGAGCGCTCAGCGCGCGGCGTACGTGCTCTCGGCGGCGCTCACGTCGGTGACGAGGTTGCCGAGGGCCAGGTTGACGTCGTCGCCGTGGTAGCCCCAGTCGGGGCCCAGCTGCTCGGTGACCACGGGCCGGCCACCGCGCTGCAGCGGCGTGACCTGCAGCCACGTCGCCCCGCCCGCCGTCATGCACCCCGCCGAATACAGGTCCGGGTAGGTGACCCACGGCGTCGCGACCGGTGGCTTGTCCCGCGAGGTCGCGGCCAGGAAGTACGGGTCCAGGTCGGCCGTTCCGCCGCCGACGGCGGCCGGGTTCACGCACGCAACCTGGACGCCGCTCGTCGCCGTCTGGCCGGACTGGAGGCTGACGCCCTGGCCGGGCCGGCCGAAGTCGCTGCCTGCGGGCGGTTGGCTCGGGAAGCTCGAGTACGCGATCACGCACCCGGCCTGGCCGGCGGACGTGCAGAGCGGCAGGTGCTGGAAGCTCGCGCCCACCGCCTTGCCGTCGGGGACGGTGACATTGCCCCCCGGCAGGATCGCGAGCACCGTCCGGGCCCGCAGGGCCGGGTTCGGGTCGACCTGACTGGCGAGCAGGCGGATGAGCAGCGCGGAACCCTGCGAGTGGCCGAGGAACACGATCGGCCGGCCGTGGTTGTCGTGCGCGAGGTAGTCCCGCCACGCCGCCAGCAGGCTGTCGTACGCCACGGTGTCGGCCGCCGGGTCGTTGCCGAGCCCCTTCTCGAGCGAGCCTGCCGTGCGCTGCCGGTACATCGGCGCCCATACCTCGCAGTCCTGGGAGAACCGCGACGCCTGGCTGATCGCGGCGTCGCGCTCCGCCGGTTGCACGGTGAGGTCGGCGTTGTCCCCGGGCTCGGTGCTGACGGTCGGATAGACGTAGAAGCAGTCGTACGGCGAGTCGGCGCTCGGCTGCGCGGTGCTCGTCGTCCGGGGGCCGGACGCGGGAACCGACGTCGCGGCGAGCGACGCCGTGCACGGGTCGTCGGCCTGACCGGGTCGGCACAGCCAGACCGTGCCGCTCGGCGCGCCGCCGGAGGCGGCTCCGCCCGTGGGCGTGGACCGTGCCGCAGCCGGGTGCGCCGATCCGCAGCCGGCCGCCACCGTGACCAGGACGGCCACCCCGGTCAGGACACGCACGCGGCAAGATAGGCAACCATGTTGCATATCTCGTAGTGTTGATCCCCGTGTCCCCGACGTCAACACCTGCGTACCGCTTCGGCGACCTGCTCGCCCTCGCGCGCCAGAGCTGGCTGACCCAGATGGCCCGGGCGCTGCAGGAGCAGGGCTACACCGACTACCGCCGCAGCGACGCGCAGGTCCTGCGACTGCTCCGGCGCGGCCCGCGGTCGATCGGCCAGCTCGGCGAGGCGCTGGGGGTCACCCGGCAGGCAGCGCGCAAGGTGGCGACGGGGCTCGAGCGGCGCGGCTACGCGACCGCGATCCGTGACGACCGCGACGCCCGCCAGGTCAACCTGTCGCTCACCCCTGCGGGCGAGGCGTACGCGGGCGCGGTCGTCGAGGTCATCGACCGGCTGAACCGCTCCCTGCGCCGGCGCGTCCCGGCCGCCGACCTCGCCGCCGCCGACCGGGTGCTGCGCGCCGTCCTCGCCGACGAGCACACGCGCGCGCTCGCGGCGTACCTGCCGCCGCCGACGTAGCCGTCAGCGAGCAGCCAGCTCCGCCGCGACCGACTCCGCGATCTGGAGGGTGTTCAGCGCTGCACCCTTGCGCAGGTTGTCGCCGCAGACGAACAGCTCGATCGACCGCGGGTCGTCGAGCGACTGGCGCACACGGCCGACGTAGGTCGGGTCGGTGCCGACCACGTCCGCCGGCGTCGGCAGGTCGCCGACCTCGACGCCCGGCGCCTCGGTGAGCACCCGAAGCGCATCCCCCCGCGACACCGGTTGTTCGAACGTCGCGTGTACCGCGAGCGAGTGCGTCGTCACCACCGGCACCCGCACACACGTCGCGGACACCTTCAGCGACGGCAGCCCCAGGATCTTGCGGGACTCGTTGCGTACCTTGAGCTCCTCGCTCGTCCAGCCGTCGTCCTTGGCCGAGCCGGCCCACGGCACGACGTTCAGCGCGAGCGGGGCCGGGAACGGCGAGTCCGCCCCCAGCGCCGCCTCGACCGCCTTACGTACGTCCCCCGGACTCGACCCGAGCGTGCGGTCCGCGGCGACCGCGGCGATCTCGGCCACCAGCCGGTCGATCCCGGCCTGACCCGCGCCGGACGCCGCCTGGTACGACGCCACCACGAGCGCCTCCAGCCCGAACGCCCGGTGCAGCGCGCCCATGGCGACGATCATCGACAGCGTCGTGCAGTTGGGGTTGGCGATGATCCCGCGCGGGCGGGTGAGGACGGCCTCGGGATTGACCTCGGGGACCACGAGCGGCACGTCGCGATCCATGCGGAACGCCCCCGAGTTGTCGACGCACACCGCGCCGCGTCCCGCCGCGACAGGCACCCACTCCGCGGACACCTCGTCGGGGACGTCGAAGACGGCAACGTCGATGTCGTCGAACACCTCCGGCGCGAGCGCCACCACCTCGATGCCCGTCCCGCGCACCGGAAGGTGCCGCCCGGCCGACCGCGCCGACGCCACCAGCCGGATGTCCCCCCACACGTCGGGACGTTCGCTGACCAGGTCGCGCACCACGGTCCCGACCGCACCGGTGGCCCCGACGATCGCGAGGCTCGGCGCCCTCATCGGCTCATTGCTCTTCGCGCGAGCGCTCATCGGCTCATTTCTCTTCGCGCGAGCGCTCATCGGCCGGTCCCGCCGTACACGACCGCCTCAACCTCGTCCGACCCCAGGTCGAACGCCTCGTGCACGGCGCGTACGGCCGCCGGCACGTCCACGTCACGGCAGACCACACTGATGCGGATCTCCGACGTCGAGATGATCTCGACGTTCACGTTGGCGTCGGCCAGCGCGCGGAAGAACGCCGCCGACACGCCGGGATGCGTGCGCATGCCCGCCCCGATCAGCGACACCTTGCCGACGTGCTCGTCGAACAGCAGGTTCGTGAAGCCCACCTGCGGCTGGATCTTCGACAGCGCCGCCAGCGCGACCGGCCCGTCGGCGACCGGGAGCGTGAACGAGATGTCGGTGAGGTTCGTCGCCGCCTGCGAGGTGTTCTGCACGATCATGTCGATGTTCACCTCGGCGCCCGCGACCGCGTCGAAGATGTTCGCCGCCTCGCCGGGCTTGTCGGGAACGCCGACCACCGTCACCTTCGCCTCGCTCGTGTCGTGGGCGACGCCGCTGATGATGGCCTGCTCCATGGGGTTCTCCGTGCTCGCTCGGGTCTCGCTGATGGTCGTGCCGGGCAGGGTCGAGAACGACGACCGCACCACGACCGGCACGCCGTAGCGCCGCGCGTACTCGACGCAGCGCAGGTGCAGGATCTTGGCGCCGCTCGCTGCCATCTCGAGCATCTCCTCGTACGAGAGGCTCGGCAGCTGGCGGGCGTGCGGCACGATCCGCGGGTCGGCCGAGAAGACGCCGTCGACGTCGGTGTAGATCTCGCACACGCTCGCGTCGAGGGCAGCGGCCAGCGCGACCGCCGTGGTGTCCGACCCGCCGCGGCCGAGCGTGGTGATGTCCTTCGTGTCCTGGCTGACGCCCTGGAAGCCGGCGACGATCGCGATGTGCCCGCGCGCGATGGCGTCGCTGATCCGGCCGGGCGTGACGTCGATGATCCGGGCTCGCCCGTGCGACGAGTCCGTGATCACTCCCGCCTGGCTGCCGGTGAAGCTGCGCGCCTCGGCGCCGAGCGTGGCGATGGCCATGGCCAAGAGCGCCATCGAGATGCGCTCGCCGCTCGTGAGCAGCATGTCGAGCTCGCGGGCCGGAGGCAGCGGGGTGACCTGCTCGGCCAGGTCGAGCAGCTCGTCGGTGGTGTCGCCCATGGCGGACACGACGACCACGACGTCGTGCCCGGCGCGCTTGGTCGCGACGATCCGCTCCGCGACCCGCTTGATGCGGGTCGCGTCGGCGACCGAGCTGCCACCGTATTTCTGAACTACCAGGGCCACTCTGCCGAGGATACCGAGGTGACGATCAACCGGCCTCCGCGAATCACGCGGCTCGGCACCCTCGCGCGCGGTGCCGCGCTCGGCGCTGCGCTGCTCGCCGCGCTCGCCGCCTGCGCCGGCTCCCCCGCCCAGGTGCGTACCGCGCCGAGCTCTCCGGCTGCCGCCGCAGCCGCCCTCGCCACCCGCGCGCACCTCGGCGCGGGCCTGTCGTTCACCGCGACGTACGCGGTGTCCGGGACGGCCACGACGGTGCGGGTGTGGGTGACCCCCGCGGTCTACCGCGTCGAGGTCAGCCAGGGAGCGAACACCGCCGCGCTGTACGGATCGGCCGTGGGCACGGCCGCGTGCCCCGAACAGACCGGGCTGCCGACCGTCTGCTACGTCGTCGCCGGGCCGGGCAAGGCCGTACCGGCCCGCTTCGACGCGGGCATCGAGCACGTGTTCCGGCGTGACCTCACGGCGCTCGCCGCCGGAGCGCGGGGCTTCACGGTCAGCGAGGAACAGCCGGCCGCGGCGGTCACCGCCGTGGCCCCGGACGCTCGCTGCTTCACCGTCGCTCCCACTCCGGGACTGCCCGCCCTGACCGAGGGGCTGACCGGCTTCGTCGACCCGGGGACCTACTGCCTCAGTGCCGCCGGGCTGCCCGTGCAGCTGCGGTTCGCGTCCGGCACGCTCACCCTGGTCAGCCATGGTGGGGCGCCGCAGGAGGTCGCCCTCCGGCTGCCCGTGCCGCCCCAGCCGCTGCCCGCCAGCCTTGCCGCCTCCCCGAGCGCGATGCCGACGCTGCCGAAGGCCTTCGGCTGACTCAGTTGGCGACCAGCCGGCGGCCCTCGAACGCGCGGCCGAGCGTCACCTCGTCCGCGTACTCCAAGTCGCCGCCCACCGGCAGGCCGGACGCCAGCCGCGTGACCCGCAGACCCATCGGGCCGATCATGCGGGCCAGGTACGTCGCGGTCGCCTCACCCTCGGTGTTCGGGTCGGTCGCGAGGATGACCTCCTGCACCGCGCCGTCGGCCAGGCGCGCCATCAGCTCGCGGATGCGCAGGTCGTCGGGACCGATTCCCTCGATCGGCGAGATCGCGCCGCCGAGCACGTGGTAGCGGCCGCGGAACTCGCGCGTCCGCTCGATCGCGACGACGTCCTTGGGCTCCTCGACGACGCAGATCACGTCCTGGCCGCGCCGCGGGTCCCGGCAGATGCGGCACTCGTCCTGCTCGGCCACGTTCCCGCACACCGTGCAGAACCGGACCTTGTCCTTCACCTCCGTCAGCGCGTGGGCGAGCCGGGCGACGTCGGCGGGATCGGCCGCGAGCAGGTGGAAGGCGATCCGCTGCGCGGACTTGGGCCCGACGCCGGGCAGCCGGCCGAGCTCCTCGATCAGGTCCTGGACCGGGCCCTCGTACATCAGAAGGGAAGGCCTCCCCCGAGGCCGGCCGTCAGCGGCCCCATGGTCGTCTCCGCGAGGGCGGTCGCCTTGGTCTGCGCGTCCTTCACGGCGTAGACGACGAGGTCGACCAGCGTGTCGACGTCGTCCGGGTCGACGACCTCGGGCTTGACCGCGAGCCCGAGCAGCTCGCCCGTACCCGACACCGTGGCCGTCACGAGGCCGTTGCCCGCGCTGCCCTCGACCTGTGCGTCGGCCAGCTCCTGCTGGGCGACCGCCATCTGCTGCTGCATCTTCTGCGCCTGCTGCATCAGCTTCTGCATGTTGGGCTGCCCGCCGCCACCGGGGAAACCGCCGCCGCGCCCCTGCTTCGCCATACCGGCAAGGGTACGGCGCGCACCCGCATCGGCCGCCCTCAGGCTGCGAAGGGATCGATCCCGGTGAGCTGGGCCGACAGCTCCCAGAGCCGCGCTGCTGCCTCGGCGTCGATCGCATGCGCGTCCACGCCGCGGAATCGGGCCATCGGCGACGCGGGTTCGGTCGGTGCGGCGATGTCGCAGTCCTCGCAGTAGACCCCGCCCATCCCGTCGAGCTGCGGCGACGTCGCCGCCCAGACCGAGGTCGCAGCTCCCTGCTCCGGTGACTTGAACCGCTCGTTGACGGTGCCGTCCTCGGTCATCCACCCGGCGGCAACCATCTCCTCGCGCGGCAGGTGCCGCTGCAGCGACGTCATGATCCCGCCGGGATGGACGGCGAATGCCCGGACACCGGCGCCCTGGCCACGAGCGTCGAGATGCACCGCGAACAGCGCGTTCGCGGTCTTCGCCTGCCCGTACGCCTGCCACTTGTCGTACGGCGTGGCGGTGAACATCGGGTCGTCGAAGCGGATCCCGGACAGCTTGTGACCGGTCGAGGACAGCGCGACGACCCGAGAACCGCTGCCCGCGGACAGCGCTGGCCAGAGCAGACCGGTGAGGGCGTAGTGGCCGAGGTGGTTGGTCGCCAGCTGCGACTCCCATCCCGGACCGACCCGCGTCTCGGGGTTGGCCATGACGGCGGCGTTGTTGACCAAGATGTCGAGTCCTCGGCCGGACGACAGGTAGCTCGCCGCGAAGGCGCGGACACTGTCCAGGTCGGCGAGGTCGAGCGGCTCCACGTCCACTCCGTCGATCCCCGCTAGCTCGCCGCGGGCATGCTCCGGACGCCGGGCCGCGACCACGACGTGCGCACCGGCTCCGGCGAGCGCTCGCGTGGTCTCGAGGCCGAGTCCCGAGTAGCCACCGGTCACGATCGCGGTGGTGCCGGTCAGGTCGCGGCCCTCGAGGACCTCGGACGCGGTGGAGCGGTGTCCGTACCCGCTGGGGATCGGACGCTGAGGAGTCGTCATGGCCGCACGCTAGTGGGCGACCGGAGTTGACGAAGCGAGGAGCGGCGACCCCCACCTGGCTGTGGTCACCGGGGCAGTGACCAGATCGGCCTCCAAACGTCCGCGTGCTGCAGCGATCCCGTGACGTCCCCGCTCACCGGGCCGGCGAACGCGATCGACAGCGCGTCCTTGGAGACGGATCAGGTCAGGTGCGACGCGGACTGTCGGCATATGGGCGCCGGTCAGCAGCGCCGATCATCAAGGCAGCTCAGCCGGTGTCGGTGTCGCTGATCACCGTGGCGCCGAAGGCCTCGCGGGCGAGCGCGACCGGGTCGGGCTCCGCACGCGGCGACGCCGACGCGGACGCGGCCGGTCCCGGACCGGCGCCATTCGCCGGATCGGTGACGTCGACGGGATCCGGTGACGGCTCGTCGGCCGGGCCGTCGCCGGGGGCAAACCCTTCCACCGCGGGGGCGGCCGGCTGCTCGTTCAGCGTGACGGAGACGCGCCAGCTGCCGCCGACGACTTCGCTGAGCGCCTCGGCGAGGACGGCGGGGCCGGTCCCGTTCTCGAACTGCCGGGCGATCGGCGCGAGGGTGAACGCCAGGGTGACGCGGTCGCCTGCCACCGAGGAGACCTGCGCGTGCTCGTGGAGCATGAAGTACGGGACGCGCTGGCGCTTCTTGACGGCGTCGAGCACGACCGGCCACGACTCGCGCAGGCGCGTGGCATCGACCGTCCCCGGCGCCGGCGCCGGCGGCACCGAGGCCGAGGCCGCTGGAGGCGCGGCCGGTGCCGGAGTGGACGGTGGCGGAGTGGACGGTGCCGGAGCGGACGCAGCAGCGGGCGGCGCGGGGGGAGCAGCGGACGGGGGCGGCGTGGCCACCGGCGTGGATGGCGCCTGCGCCTGCGCCACGGACAGCCGGCGCTCGACCGCGTCCAGCCGCGCAGCGAGTGACCCCGCGTCGCCGCTCGCCGCAGGCAGCAGCAGCCGCGCGCAGACCAGCTCGAGGACGAGCCGGGGCGACGTCGTGCCCCGCATCTCGACGAGGCCGTTGGCGACCACGTCCGCCGCCCGCGAGAGCTCCGCCGCGCCCAGCACCGACGCCTGTTGGCGCATCCGGTCGAGCTGGTCGGGGGGGACACCCTCGACCAGGCCGCGTTCGGCGGCCTCGGGTACGGCGGAGATCAGCACGAGGTCGCGCAGCCGCTCCAGCAGGTCCTGGGCGAACGACCGGGGGTCGTGCCCGGCGCCGATGACCTGCTCGACGACGCCGAACAGCGCCGCCCCGTCCCGCGCGGACAGCGCGAGCGTCGCCTCGTCGAGCAGGACGGCGTCGGTGACGCCGAGGAGGGCGGCCGCCTGCTCGTACGTCGTCACGCCGGCGGCGAGCAGCTGGTCGAGGACGGACATCGCGTCGCGTACCGACCCGGCGCCGGCGCGGACGACCAGCGGCAGCACCTCCGGGGGAAGGTGCGCGCCCTCCGCCTCGGTGAGGCGGGCCAGGTGGTCGCGCAGCGCCCCCGGCGGCACGAGGCGGAAGTGGTAGGCGAAGGTCCGCGAGCGGATCGTCGGCAGGACCTTGTCCGGCTCGGTCGTCGCGAAGATGAACACCAGGTAGTCCGGCGGCTCCTCGACGACCTTGAGCAGCGCGTTGAAGCCGTCGCGGCTGACCTGATGGGCCTCGTCGATGACGAACACGCGGTAGCGGCCGGACGCCGGCCGGTACAGCGCCCGCTCGCGCAGGTCCCGCGCGTCGTCGACGCCGCCGTGCGACGCGGCGTCGATCTCGATCACGTCGATGGCGCTGCCGCTGCGGATCGCGACGCAGTGCTCGCACTCGCCGCACGGCGTCGGTGTCGGGCCGTGCACGCAGTTCAGCGACGCGGCGAGGATCCGCGCGGAGGACGTCTTGCCGCAGCCGCGCGGGCCGGAGAACAGGTACGCATGGTGCGTGCGGCCGGACTCGAGGGCGGCGATGAGCGCGGAGGTGACGTGTTCCTGACCGACGACCTCCGCGAACGTACGAGGCCGGTAGCGGTTGTAGAGCGCTGCCGCCATGTGCCGTACCTCCCCGCGTGATGGGACCCCCCGCGCACCCGACAGAGCCCACGTACCCTTGCTGCCTTCCGGCCCTGGGGGAGTTGGCAGGGTGTTCGCCGCGCGAGGGGTCTGGGGCGACTCTAGTGGGATCCGCGCACCCGCCGGTCCACCTCATCCGCCCAGGGCGGACCCGCCCGCGACGAGGCCGACGAGCCGCGTGACGACGTAGCCCAGCCCGATCCCGGCGGCCGGCCCGATCAGCCAGCCGCGGCCGATGGCGGCCAGCGTGGCGGCGTGCACGGTGTGCCGGCCACGGGCCAGCCCCGCCCCGGCCATCGCGCCGACGAGCGCCTGGTTCATCGACGTGAAGAGGCCGAAGGCGACCGCCAGCAGGACGACGACCGCCTGGACGAGCTGGCCGGCGGTGGCCATCGACGCGTCGACGGTGACGATGTCGAACGCCACCTTCTCCAGCAGCGGCCTCCCCCAGGTCAGGACCCCGGCGGCCAGCCCGGCGCCACCGAGGAGCCCCGCCTCGAGCGGGGTGACGGTGCGCGTACCCACCAGGGCGCCGGTGGCGTTGGCCACGTCGTTGGCGCCCATGCTGAACGAGGCGACCGCGCCCACGGCCACCAGAGCCATCGGCAGCGTCCGCGCGTCGCGGATCCGGGAGCGGGCCTGGTCCAGCACGCGGGTGAGACCGAAGCCGAGACCGCCCGCGACCGCCGGCGCCAACACCCACAGGACGACCAGCCCGCCGACGGTCGCCCAGTGCACCCCGGTCCCGACTCCGAGCGCCACCCCACCCACGGTGAAGACCAGGATCTGGATCGTCGAGGTCGGAATCCGTAGCCGGTTGAACGCGCTGGTGAGGGCGAACGCGACCGCCAGCACGACGATCTCCGCGGGTACTCGCAGTGGCCGATCGACGAGAGTGAAGCCCACGGTCCGGGCAACGCGGTGACTGGCCACGGCCGCGCCGATCAGGCTCAGCGGAGCCATGATCAGCAGCGCCCGCCGCGCGGTCACCGCCCCGAGTGCGTGGGGCATGCCCATGCAGGCACCGGTGTAGTGCGCCCCCATCGAGTACGCGAACGCAACCGCGAGGACGAGAAGGGCTGCGGTCGGCATGGGATGGCGTCAGCCGTTGGCGGAGTGGACCGGCGGCGCCCACGCGGGACGCGCGATGAGGCAGAACGGGTGCCCGGCGGGGTCGGCGTACACGTGGTCGCTGCCCAGGGGGCGTGCACCCAGTGCCATGACCTCGTCGTGCGCGACCGCAAGGTCGTCGACCATGACGTCGAGGTGGAACTGCTGCGGTCGGGCGGGATCAGCCCACTCCGGTGGCTGATGGTTCGGAGCGAGCTGGAAGGCGATGCCCGAGGTCTGGTCGCTCCGGGAGATCACCACCCAGTCCGAGCTGCGATACGTCACCGGCAGGCCCGTGAGCTCGGTATAGAACTCGGCGAGCTCGGCGGGATGCGGACAGTCGATGACCACGTGGTGCAGTCGACCGATCATGGCTTCCCTTCAGCTGGTCCTGATCCGCTGTGCGGTCAGTGGATCTGTGGCGGCGGGATGGCGGGACGGGCCCGCTCGTAGGCGTACGCGTACGAGCACAGCGCCGCGTCCGATCCGGCGGTGCCCGCGAACATGATCCCGACCGGCAGCCCGTCGGCGAGCCCGCTCGGGACGGTGACCGCCGGGTAGCCCGCCACCGCCGTCGGCGTCGACCCCGCGCCGGCGATGTGCCCGTCGCCGCCGTCACCGAGACGGATCGGCCAGGCCCGCGGGTACGTCGGCCAGACGAGAGCGTCCAGCTCGTGCCGTCGGAGCGTCGCATCGATGCCCTCGTCGCGGGCGAGCCGCAGCGCATCCGCGCGCGCAGCCGGATACGCCGGGTCAGCGCGACCGCCTGTGGCCCAGGCCTTCTCGAGGATGTCCTGGCCGAACCACACCAGCTCGACGTCGGCGTGGGCCGCGTTCCACGCCATCAGCTCGCCGAGGTCGCGCGGCGCGCCGTCTCGCGCCGCGAGGTAGGACGCGAGGTCGTCCTTGAACTCGCAGGTGAGGACGGTCACCTCGTGCGGAGCGTCGCGGAGCTCGGCCGCCGTCGCCACGTCCGCCGGGTCCACGACGGTCGCGCCCAGGCGGCTGAGGACGCCGAGCGCGTCCTCCAGGGCCGCGTCCGCGCCGGTGTCGTACCCGCAGTAGACCTCGCGCGCCACGCCGATTCGCTTGCCCTGCAGGCTGTTTCGGTCGAGTTGGATCGCGCGGCCGGCGAGCACCGACAGGACGCGCGCGGCATCCTCGACGGTCCGCGCGATCGGGCCGACGACGTCCTGCGACGCGGCGATGGGGATCACGCCGCCGGCGGGGACGAGCCCGAGCGTGGGCTTGATGCCGACGACGCCGTTCAGCGCGGCCGGGCACAGGATCGAGCCGTCGGTCTCGGTCCCGATCGCGAACGGGACGAACCGCGCGGCGACGGCCGCTGCGGACCCGGCCGACGACCCTCCCGGCGAGCGCGCCGTGTCGTACGGGTTCCGGCACTGGCCGCCGAGTGCGGACCAGCCTGACGACGACTCCAGCGAGCGGAAGTTCGCCCACTCGCTGAGGTTGGCCGTGCCGAGGAGCAGCGCCCCTGCGTCGAGCAGGCGCTGGAGCGCCGGCGCATTGCGCTTCGGCGGCCGGGCGCCCGCCATCGCCGCCGAGCCGGCGGTCGTGGGCAGGCCGGGTACGACGGTGTCGACGTTGCCCTTGACGAGGAACGGCACGCCGGCGAGCGGGCCGTGTCCACCCTGAGCCGTCCGGTCCAGGTCGAGGACGGTGTGCAGCCGGTCGTCGTACGCGTCGATGCGGGCGAGCGACGCGGCGGCGGCCTCGGAGCCGTCGACGCGGCCGGCCGCGATGTCGACGACGCCGGCGCCGGTCAGCGCATCCTCGGTCACGCGGACATCCTCGCCGACGCGGTCCCGTTATCCTCTCCGGCGGAGGATTCGCCTAGTTGGCCTAGGGCGCACGCTTGGAAAGCGTGTTGGGGGCAACCCCTCGCGAGTTCGAATCTCGCATCCTCCGCCCATGCGGTTCCAGAACTCAGCGCAGGCGCAGGCCGGTCCAGGTGCCGCCGACGGTCCGGTAGATCGTCGTGAGACCCGGAGCGACCACCCACACGTCCCGGCCGTCCTGCCCCGGCGGCACGTGCGGCGCGCCGAGACCCGCTTCGGACAGCGCCGTGCGCCACGTGGCGCCGCCGTCGTGGGTGACCAGCAGCTCGGGCCCGCCATAGAGGTACGCCGTCGACGGCGAGACCCCGACGACGGACAGGTTCAGCGCCTGGGACGGGACCGTACCCACGTTGCTGTACGAGCCGCCGCCGTCGGTGGTGATCGCCACCTCCTCGGCTCCCGCCGCGGTGCGCTCGCCGCGGCAGGCCACCCACCACGTCGTGGCGGACACCGCCGACACGCTGGGCCGCGAGCCGGCGCCGCACACCGCCAGCGGCGTCTCGACGAACGCCGGGCCGGCACCCTGGATCTGGCCGTCGAGCGTGGCGATCCGCGGCGTGCCGTCCGTACTGACGACGACCGGCGCCGGGCCCGCCACGACGAGGCGCGCGCTCGCGTCGCTGCCGGCCACGACGGCGTACGGCCGGAACTGCGTCCAGGTGGTCGGCGCGGACGGGCCGGTCCAGATCTGGGCCGGCTCGCCGGGCGGCACGAGCAGGACCGTCATGGTCCCTGCAGCGACCGCGACGTCGGCCACCGGAGCGGGGACGTCGATCGAAGTCCAGCCCGCCGCGCCGGCCGGGCGCACGGCCAGGTCCGGCGCGTACGCGACGTCGGCGTCACCGCCGGCCGCGACGTACCGGTGCCGGCCCGGCATCGGCACCTCGGGGCCGTAGTGGTCCCCACCGTCGGTCGTGGACAGGCTCACGTCCCGGCAGACGTCGGCGCATCGGCGGCCGAGCACCAGGCCGTCGCGCGGGCCCAGGAAGGACACGTCGTCGAGGCTCAGCGTCCCCGTGCCGGTCGGGGGGGCCACCCGGACGGCAGCGGTCTGCAGCGGCGGCGACGGGTGGCGGGTCGCCTGCGGCACGACGGTGATGCCGATCGCCACGACCGCCGCGAGCGCGAGGCCGCCGATTCCGACCCGCCGGCGCCGGCGCCGGCGCAGCCGCCGGACCACGACGTCGTACGGCGGCACCCGGACCGCCGCCTCGACGCCGCGGCCCATGCCGGCCATCGAGTCCCCGATCTCGTCACTCATGACGCCACCTCGATCGCGTCCGTCCCTTGCCCGAGGTCTGCCGCGAGCGCAGCACGGCCGCGCGACAGCCGGGCCTTGACCGTCCCCGCCGGGATGCCGAGTTGGCGGGCGATGTCCTCGACGGACAGGTCCGCGACGTGGAACAGCACCAGCGCCTCACGCTGGGCCGCCGGCAGCTTGCGCATCGCCTCGACCAGGGTCACGTGATCCGGCGACGGAGGCGGCGCCTCCTGGTGCGAGGCCCGCAGCCGCAGCATCACCGCCGCGCCCCGGGTGGCCCGACGCCACTTCGACCGCGCCAGGTTCAGTGCCACCACGCGTACCCACGCCTCCGGGTTGTCGCAGCCGCGGACCTGCGGCCAGCGCGCGAGGGCGCGCGCGAAGGCCTCCTGCACCAGGTCCTCGGCCTCGGCGACGTCGCCGGTCATGGCAGCGAGCTGCGCCACGAGCCGGCGATAGCTCGCCTCGTAGAGGTCCTGGAGCCCCTCGGCCACACGTCTCCCTCCGCACGGCCCGCGGCCGTCCACCCCATGAGACCGACGACGCGGGCATCCGGTTGCGTCAGGCTGCTCCTCGGACGGCCGTCCCGCCAACCGCCGGGTGGTCAGCCGAGGGGGAGACGGGCCTCCCGCAGCGCCGAGCGGCGGGTCTTGCCCGCGTCGTCGCGCACCGGCTCGTGCACGATCTCGACCGACCGCGGCACCTTGTAGCGCACGAGCCGCTCGCCGACGTATGCCAGCAGCTCCTCGGCCGTCACGGTCGCGCCGGCCACGTCGACGATGGCGTGCACGCGTTCGCCGAGGTCGTCGTCGGGCAGGCCGACGACGGCGCTCGACCGCACCGCGGGGTGCGCGTCGAGCACCGCCTCCACCTCGGCCGGGTAGATGTTCGCGCCGCCGGACAGGATGAGGTCCTTGCGTCGGTCGGCGAGGTAGAGGTACCCGTCCTCGTCGAGGTGGCCGAGGTCGCCCAGCGACTCCCAGCCGTCGACGCTCGTCGGCTCCGCGCCGAGGTACGAGTACGTCGCCCCCGGACCGCCCGCCGGCATCTGGAAGACCTCCCCCACCGTCCCGGGCGGCACGTCGTGGCCCTCCTCGTCCAGGATCCGGATCCGGCCCAGGATCGGCCGGCCGACCGACCCCGGGTGCGCGAGCCACTCGGTGCCGGTCAGGAACGTGACCGCCTGCGCCTCCGTCCCGGCGTACAGCTCGGTGACCCGCTCGGGACCGAGCCACTCGATGAACGCCCGCTTGAGCCACGGCGGGCACGGCGCGCCGAGGTGCAGGATCTTCTCGAGCGAGGACAGGTCGTACGCGTCGCGGACCTTCGGGTCGAGCCGCCAGATGCGCTGCATCATGGTCGGCACCAGCAGCATCCAGGTGACGCGGCGCTCCTGGACCAGCCGCAGCACCGTCTCCGCATCGAAGCGGGGCATCACCTCCAGCCGCATGCCCGACAGCAGGCCGCGCATCGAGTAGATGAACGGCCCGTTGTGGTACAGCGGGCCGGGTACGAGCTGCACCCCGTCCCGTGGCATGTAGCCGATGCCGGCGGCCTCCGGGTCGACGAGCGCGGGCGAAGCCGCCAGGATGATCTTGGGGCGGCCGGTCGAGCCGCCGGAGGTCGGCGCCTTCCACGAGAAGCCGACCTCGTCCGGCAGCTGGCCGTCGGACAGGGACGGGTCGGGCTCGAAGCCGGGCGGCACCCACGGGCGGCCCCCGATCTCGGCACCGACGACGATGCGCGAGTCGGCCAGCTCGACGATCGCCTCCAGCTCCGGCATCGGCAGCCGGTACGACACCGGCTGCGGGACCGCGCCGAGCTTCCACAGTGCGGCGCACGAGACGTAGAACTCGACCGAGTTCGGCAGCGCGATCGTCACCAGGTCGTCGCGGACGACGCCCAGGTCGGCGTACGCACGGGCCAGCCGGTTGCTGGCCAGGTCGAGCTCGCGCCGGGACACCTGCGTCCGGTGGTCCCGTACCGAGACCGCATCGGGATCACGTTCGGCGTGCCAGGTCAGGGCCCGGCTGATCGAGAGGGTTGGCACGAGACGGCAGTGAACACCACCGCCCGTGACGGCCATCACTTGCATGCACCAAGCGAGTGAATCCGGCGGAATTCACTTGCATGTTGCAAGCAACAGGAGCAGAATCCTTCGTCGGGACCCGAGGAGGACCGATCGTGACCACCGCCACCACGCACACCCCGCTCGACGCCGAGGAGCTCCGTCGCGTCGAAGAGGCCGTCGTGTCGATCGTGCGCGGGGTCATGCACGTCTCGCACCAGTTCGACAGCGGCCTGGACAAGGCCGGCTACGTCACCTTGGTCGTCCTCGACCGCTGCGGCACGGTGCGGCAGACCGACCTCGCCTGCCGGCTCGCGCTCGACCTGTCCACCGTCAGCCGCCAGATCAAGCACCTCGAGGAGCTCGGCTTCGTCACCCGCTCGGAGGACCCGGACGACCGGCGCGCCAGCGTCGTGCGCGTGAGCGCAGCAGGTCGCCGCGAGATCAGCCGCCAGCGGCGGACCCGGTGGGCGCCCATCGCCGACCGGCTGGCCGACGTCGCCCCCGCCGACCGCGAGCGGTTCGTCACCTTCCTCGAGCACCTGGCGGACGCCGCCGCGCCCTCCACCAGCAAGACCGGAAAGGCACCCGCGTGACCCTCACCACCGCGCGCGCACCCAAGCCGCGCCCCGACATCTCGCCCGGTGGCTACACCCACCGGCAGATCCTCACCATCATGTCCGGGCTGGTCCTCGGCATGCTCCTCGCGTCCCTCGACCAGACCATCGTCTCGACCGCACTCACGCGCATCAGCGAGGACCTGCACCGCCAGGACCTGTACTCCTGGGTGGTCACGTCCTACCTGCTGACGTCGACGGCGAGCACTCCGCTCTACGGCAAGATCAGCGACCTGTACGGCCGCAAGCGCATCTTCCAGTTCGCCATCGTCATCTTCCTGATCGGCTCCGCCCTGTCGGGCCTGAGCCAGAACATGTTCCAGCTCATCGCGTTCCGTGCGGTGCAGGGCCTCGGGGCCGGCGGGCTCATGTCGCTGGCCCTCGCGATCGTCGGCGACGTGATCCCGCCGCGCGACCGCGGCCGCTACCAGGGCTACTTCGGTGCCGTGTTCGGCGCGTCGAGCGTGCTCGGCCCGCTGGTCGGCGGGCTGCTGGTCCAGATCGACTGGCGGTGGGTCTTCTACGTCAACCTGCCCATCGGCGTCCTCGCCCTGTTCGTGGTCAACCGGGTGCTCCAGCTCGACCACCAGCACCGGCGCGCGAGGATCGACTGGGCCGGCGCGACGTTGCTCGTCGGCGGTGTCTCCGGGGTCCTGATCGCGGTCCAGAACTACGGCAGCTCGTCGCACCTGTCCGCGCTGTCGCTGGCGTTCGGCCTCGCCGGGCTTGCCGGCCTGGTCGCGTTCGTGTGGTGGGAGACCAAGGCGGCCGAGCCGATCCTGCCGCTGCGCCTGTTCCGGAACGACGTGTTCCGGGTGACGACGTCGCTCTCGCTCATCACCGGCGCGGTGATGTTCGGCGCGATCATCTTCCTGCCCGAGTACATGCAGCTCGTCCGCGGCGTCAGCCCGACGATGTCGGGGATCCGCCTGCTCCCCCTGCTCGGCGGCCTGCTGCTCACCTCGATCGGGTCGGGCTACCTCATCAGCAAGTACGGGCGCTACCGCGGGTACGTGATCGGCGGTACCGCGCTGTTCGTCCTCGGGACGGTGCTGCTGGCCCGGATCGAGGTCTCGACCGAGTTCTGGATCTTCTCCGGCATCATCTTCGTGGTCGGCTTCTCGCTCGGTCTGTTCATGCAGGTGACGACCCTGGCGACGCAGAACTCGGTGGAGGCGTCGGACATGGGCGTGGCCACCTCCGCCGTCAGCTTCTTCCGTACCCTGGGCGGGGCGATCGGTGCCTCGGTCCTGGGCTCGGTGCTGACCAGTCACGCGCGCGCCGTCGCGCCGCGCGAGATCGCAGCGCACGGCCTGCACTTCGGGCCGATGTACGCCTTCACGGCCGGCATGGACCGCGCGTTCCTCGTCGCGATCCCCGTCGCAGTCCTCGCGTTCTTCGTCGCGCTGTTCCTGCGCGAGGCGCCGCTGCGGACGTCCAACGACCCGAAGGTCAAGGAAGCGCTCGCGGAGATGACCGAGCCGGTCAGCGCACTCTGACCAGGCCGTACGCGGGGCCGAACCTCACCGTGGTGCGAGCGCACCGAGCAGGAACGTCAGGGTGAGCTCGGCGGTCTTCTCGGCCGACTCCGCCGGCCGGGACAGTACGCGCAGCAACATCGCGTTGGTGATGAACGCGGCGGCATCGTCGGCGTCGAGCACCGGGAGCAGCTCGCCACGCCGCTGGCCCTCCGCGATCAGCGCGTGGACCGGCCGCGGGAACGGCACCAGCACGCGCGGGTCGTTGAGGCTGACCGGCATGCCGACCTTGTTGGTCGCCTCCATGACCGCGGTCATCAGCGCGATCGTCAGGTGCTGCTCGCGCCGGGCGAGGCGTGCCGCCTGGAGGACCACGTCGTGCAAGGCGTCCACGACGGGGCCGCCCGCGGCGATGGCCTCCTCCGCATAGTCCAGCAGTGGCGCGAAGACCGGCGCGTACACGACGGCGATCAGGTGGTGCTTGGACTCGAAGTGGTTGTAGGCCGTCGCCGGGCTGAGGCCGGCCTCGCGGGCGATGTCCTCCATCCGCGTCCCGAGCCAGCCGCGCTCGCGGAACAGCCGCCCGCCCGCCTCCAACAGCTTCTCGCGGCTGCGCGCCCGCTTGGTTCGAGCCGCTCGAGCCCGTGAGGAGTCAGCGCCCCCCGGCTCGGTCGGGCCGGTCATGGCGAGACTGTAGACACAAGGGATCGGGTCCGCCTGCGGGAACGTCCGGGACGAGCAGCCGAGCGGGTCGCTGCGGCCCCCAGTGCAGCGTGCACGTCGCTGCCGGGCTGCCGCGGTACCGGGCCGGGAACTGCCCGGTGAGCGGGTTGCGCGGTGCCAGCCACCGTCCCGCGACGACCAGGCGGATCGAGTCGCCGGCGCGGAACAGCGTCGCGGACGGCCCGAGGGCGACGTCGACGGCCACGATCTCCCCTGGTGTCAGCGGTTGCGGGTGGGTGAAGGTGTGGACCGGCTCGGCCTCGGTCGAGGCGGATGAGTCCAGCTCGCGGAGGGAGACCGCCTGCCAGCCGGTCGCGACCCGGTCCCGTCCATACCCGTACGCGCCCTCGAAGCCGAACCAGCGCGTGCCGCGCCACTTCTCCACCCCGACGAACAGGTGCACGTCAGTGCCGCCGCCGACCTCGACCCACAGCCGGACGGCCATCGGGCCGGTCAGCTCGAGATCCTCGTCGGTCGTGTACGTGAACGCGGCGGCCCGCCGACGGGTGTGGAACGAGATGCTGCCCGCGGACTGCGGTTCGGCCTCGGTCAGCGCGCCGTCCGCCGCCAGGTGGAGCGGGCGCCACCGGGTACGGGGTAGTGGCCATCCCTCCTCGTCCCGGACGGCGACGACCCGGTCGCGGCTCTCGCGAACCTCCAGGCGTACCCGGGGAAGGGGCGCGCTCTCGGCGCCGCGCAGGTGCCGGTCGAAGAACGCCAGCTGGGTGGCGCGCGCCTCGTCGCCGTAGAACGTCGCCCACTTGCCCGCGCGATGCGTGTACGCGTGCCGCTCGGCCGAGCCGGCCTGCTCGAACGCCCGGAACGAGCCGCGCGTGTGGCAGTTGTTGTCCGAGAAGCTGGTGCAGACCAGCATCGGCACGGTGATCTTCGCGAGGTCCGGCACGAGCGCCTGCCACCAGCCGTCCCGCTGCGGATGCGCGGCGCGGCCGGCCGCGAGGTCGACGCTGAGCCGTACCGACCGCTTCACCCGGTTGGTCCAGATCGACGCGAAGCCGTCCTCCTGCACGCCGCCCGGCGTCATCAGGTCGCGGTACGCGTCGGTGAACCCCTCCCAGGGGCAGATCGCCTTCAGGTGCGGCGGCGCGAGCGCGGCCGCCTTGTACTGCGAGATCGCGAGATACGACACCCCGAGCATCCCGACACTGCCGGTGGACCACGGCTGGGCGGCCGCCCACTCGACGAGGTCGTACACGTCCTGGCCCTCGAGGTCGGACAGGAGCGACCCGACGCCGTCGGAGGTCCCCGCGCCGCGCAGGTCGGCGTTCACGACGGCGTACCCCTGCGCCACCCACCAGGCGGGATCGGGCGCCTCCCAGCTGGTCAGCGTCGAGTGGGCGACCGGCGCCGTCTGGTTCATGAGGCGGTACTGGACCGGCAGCCGGCTGCGGCGTCCCCGCCGCCGCGGCAGATTGTCCTTCCCGTACGGGTGCGCGGACAGCAGCACGGGGCACGGTCCCCCGGCCGGTGGCCGGTAGACGTTGACCCGCAGGACCGTCCCGTCCCGGACGGTGACGGCGACATCCCGGTCGGCGACCACCGTGCCCGGCTCCGGGTCGAAGACCGTGACGGGGGGTGCCGCGACGGCGCGGATCCGCGCCAGGGCGTAGGCCGCGGCGCCCGGGCGGCGCCACGGCCGGTCCAGGGCAGGCCTGCGCGAGACGGTCATCGGTCCTTCCTACCGGGTCGCGGTCTTACGCTGGACATGCGGCCGACCGCGCCGCCGGCGCAGACGGGAGGCTCGGCATGACCGACGTGCTGGAGCAGGGTTTCGCCGAGACGCTCGCCCACGACCGTCGGGTCGAGCCCCGGGACTGGATGCCGGACGACTACCGCCGGACCCTCGTGCGGCAGATCGCCCAGCACGCGCACTCGGAGATCATCGGCATGCAACCCGAGGGCGCCTGGATCACCCGCGCGCCATCCCTGCGGCGCAAGGCGATCCTGCTGGCCAAGGTGCAGGACGAGGCCGGGCACGGCATGTACCTCTACAGCGCCACCGAGACGCTCGGCGCCGACCGCGGCGACCTGACCGACCTGCTGCTGGCCGGTAGGCAGAAGTACTCCTCGATCTTCAACTACCCGACACTGACCTTCGCCGACGTCGGCGTCATCGGGTGGCTGGTCGACGGCGCCGCGATCTGCAACCAGGTGCCGCTGTGCCGCTGCTCGTACGGGCCGTACGCGCGGGCGATGATCCGCATCTGCAAGGAGGAGTCGTTCCACCAGCGGCAGGGGTACGAGCTGCTGCTGACGATGATGCGC
>DASVGV010000022.1:0-3744 GCA_036379355.1 Mycobacteriales bacterium
GCCGTCGACCCGGACCTCCCCGACGGCGAGCTGCACCAGTACCTCGCGCCGATCCGGACCGGCGCCGGGGGTCACGGGCTGCTGCGCGTGTTCCGCGCCGTCGACCCGGCCGGCGCGCAGGCGGTCCTGCCGGCCCTCGACGACATCCCGACCCTGCTGCTGTGGGGGGAGCGCGACCCGATCCATCCGCTGTCGTACGGGCAGATGTGCCGCGACGACCTGCCCGCCGCGCAGTGGGTGACGGTGAGCGGGGGCGGCCACCTGCTGCCGACCCGCGCGCCGCAGCGGGTCGTCGAGGAGCTGACCGCGTTCTTCGCCGACGCGCTCGCCACGACGCGGACGTACGAGGACGACCCGCCCGACGAGGAACCCGCGACCCCGTAGACCCGTCAGTCGGCGGACCAGTACCGGTCGTCGGCGGCCAGCACCAGCGCCGCGGCACCGACCAGCCCGGCCTCCTGGCCGAGGGCGGCGGGGACGACGCGGACCTCCCGGGCGAACTGCATCCGGGCGTGCCGGCGGAACGCCGCCTCGATCGGCGTGAACAGCAACGTCCCCGCCTGCGACAACCCGCCGCCGATGGCGACCACGTCGAGGTCGAGCAGGTGGGTGGCACTGGCGATGGCGACCCCGATGGCCTCCCCCGCGCGGCGCAGGGCCGCGGTGGCCACCCGGTGCCCGCGCGAGGCGTCGTCGGCGAGCTCGCGGGCGGTCGGCGTGTGCCGGTCGCCGGCCCGCCAGCCCTCGCCGATCGCCCACTGCACGACGGCCGGACCGCGGGCGATCGCCTCCAGACACCCCTGCCCGCCGCAGACGCAGGCCGGCCCGTCGGGGTCGACCACGACGTGACCGATGTGCCCGGCGTTCCCGCTGGCACCGTCGAGCAGCCGGCCACCGGCGACGATGCCGCCGCCCACCCCGGTCGACACGACGATGCCCAGGACGTTGTCGTTGCCCCGGCCGGCGCCCCGCCAGTGCTCGCCCGCGACGAACGCGATCGCGTCGTTGTGCAGGCGGACCGGTAGTCCCGGAAAGCAGTCGCGCAGCCGGTCGCGCAGCGGGAAGTCCTGCCAGGCGGGGATGTTCAGCGGCGAGACCACGCCCTGCGGCCAGTGCATCGGACCGCCGCAGCCGACACCGACGCCGGACAGGTCGACGTCGCCCACCACCCGCCGTACGAGCGCTTCGACGGTCGACCACAGCTGCTCGCCGTCCAGGCCGGCCGGGGTGGCGATCCGCCGGTGCGACGACAGCCGGCCGCCCGGGTCCACCAGAGCAGCCGCCAGCTTCGTGCCGCCGACGTCCAGCGCCAGCACCGGGCCGTCTGCCATGCCACCTCCCCCGCGCGTCGTCCGGGCCCTGCCATCGTCGCATCCGCGGCGGCGGGTGCCGGGTCGTGTCGTGGCGGTCCCGCCGCGACGTAGGGTCGTGAGGGTGACCGACTCGACTGCCGCACCCAGCGCCTCCCCGCTCGACCAGCCCGCCCCGACCGAGGCCACTCTCGGCGCCCTGCGGGCGACCGGTCACGTGCAGCGGACCGTCAAGGACGAGCTGCGCGGCAACCTGCTGGCGGCGCTGGCCGCGGGCCGCGACCCGTTCCCGGGCATCGTCGGCTTCGAGGCGACCGTGGC
Organism: Mycobacteriales bacterium; assembly: GCA_036379355.1. Classification (GTDB taxonomy): domain Bacteria; phylum Actinomycetota; class Actinomycetes; order Mycobacteriales; family CAJCIY01; genus CAJCIY01. The sequence goes on from DASVGV010000022.1 coordinate 1,632, forward strand.
ACCGCAGGTCGAGCGGGCGGTGCTCGCCGGCCACGACATCGTCCTGCTCGGCGAGCGCGGCCAGGGCAAGACCCGCCTGATCCGTACCCTCGTCGGACTGCTGGACGAGTGGACGCCGGTCGTCGCGGGCTGCGAGGTGAACGACCACCCGTACGACCCGATCTGCCGGCGCTGCCAGGCCCTCGTCGCGCAGGACGGCGACGCGACGCCGATTGCGTGGAAGCACCGCGGCGAGCGGTACGGCGAGAAGCTCGCCACGCCGGACACCAGCGTCGGCGACCTCATCGGCGACGTCGACCCGATCAAGGTCGCCGAGGGCCGCACCCTCGGCGACCCGGAGACCGTCCACTACGGGCTGGTCCCCCGGACCAACCGCGGCATCTTCGCGGTCAACGAGCTGCCCGACCTCGCCGAACGCATCCAGGTCGCGCTGCTGAACGTGCTGGAGGAGCGCGACATCCAGGTCCGCGGCTACATGCTGCGGCTGCCGCTCGACCTGTTCGTCGTGGCCAGCGCCAACCCCGAGGACTACACCAACCGCGGCCGGATCATCACGCCGCTGCAGGACCGGTTCGGCGCCGAGATCCGCACGCACTACCCGCGCGAGCTCGAGGACGAGATGGCGGTGATCCGGCAGGAGGCCGACCTCGTCGCCGAGCTGCCGGACCACCTCGTCGAGATCCTCGCGCGGTTCACCCGCGGGCTGCGGGAGTCGTCGTCGGTCGACCAGCGCTCGGGCGTCTCCGCCCGTTTCGCGATCGCCGGCGCCGAGACGGTAGCGGCCTCCGCCCTGCACCGTGCCACCAGGCAGGGTGAGGACGAGGCGGTCGCCCGCGTCGTCGACCTCGACAGCGCCGTCGAGGTCCTCGGCGGCAAGATCGAGTTCGAGACCGGTGAGGAGGGCCGCGAGCAGGAGGTGCTCACCCACCTGCTGCGCACGGCGGTCGCCGAGACCGCGCGCCGTCACCTCGGCGGCATCGACCTCGGGCTGCTCGTCTCGGCGCTCGAGAACGGCGCCAGCGTCACGACGGGCGAGCAGGTGTCGGCGCGTGACGTGCTGACCGGCCTGCCGGTGCTGGGCGAGTCCGACCTCTACGACCAACTGGCAGACCGGCTGAGCGCGACCACGGACGGCGGCCGGGCCGGTGCCGTGGAGCTGGCCCTGGAGGCGCTGTACCTCGCCCGCCGGATCGACAAGGACAGCGCCGACGGCGAGACGGTCTACGGATGAGCGGGTCCACCGGCATGCCGGGTGGGCGCGGTCCGCACGGAACGGCCCGTGGTCACCGGGCCCGCTACGCCCGCTACTCGGGTGGTCCCGACCCGCTCGCTCCCCCGGTCGACCTCGCCGAGGCCCTCGACGCCATCGGTGAGGACGTCATGGCCGGGTACTCCGCGGAGCACGCGATGCGCGAGTACCTGCGCCGGGGCTCACGACAGCAGTCGGGGCTGGACGACCTGGCGGCGCAGGTGGCGCGCAAGCGCCAGGAGCTCCTGCAACGGCACTCGCTCGACGGCACCCTGCAGGAGGTCAAGGAGCTGCTCGACCGGGCGGTCCTGGCCGAGCGCAAGCAGCTGGCCCGCGACCTCGACGACGACGCGCGGTTCGCCGAGATGCGGATGGAGAACCTGCCGCCGTCGACCGCCGGTGCGGTCAGCGAGCTGGCCGACTACCAGTGGCGCAGCCCGTCGGCGCGGGAGGACTACGAACGGATCAAGGACCTGCTGGGCCGGGAGGCGCTCGACCAGCGGTTCGCCGGGATGAAGCAGGCGCTGGAGAACGCCACCGACGAGGACCGCGCGGCGATCAACGAGATGCTCGGCGACCTCAACGAGCTGCTGGCCAAGCACCAGCGGGGTGAGGACACCCAGGAGGACTTCGACGAGTTCATGGCCGAGCACGGGGACTTCTTCCCCGAGAATCCGCAGAACGTCGACGAGCTGATCGACGCCATGGCCCAGCGGGCGGCGGCCGCCCAGCGGATGATGAACTCGATGTCGGCCGAGCAGCGGGCCGAGCTGATGGAGCTCGCGCAGCAGGCGTTCGGGTCGCCCGCCCTCATGCAGCAGCTCGCCCAGCTCGACGCCAACCTCCAGGCGCTGCGGCCGGGGG
>DASVGV010000023.1:0-12645 GCA_036379355.1 Mycobacteriales bacterium
GACAACCGCCTGCGTGCCGTCCGGGAGCGGCGAACCGGTCATGATCCGTACGGCGGTCCCGGCGGACACGGCCGCGTCCGGGACGCGCCCCGCCGCTACCTCTCCGACGACCCGTAGCGACCCCGGCACGTCCGCGACGCGCACCGCGTACCCGTCCATGGCGCTGGTGGCGAAGGCGGGGGAGTCGGCGGTTGCGACGACGTCCTCGGCCAGAACGAGGCCGACGGACTCGTCGACCCCGACGCGCACCGGCGGGCGGGCAGGAAGGAGGCGGCGACAGTCGGCGAGGTGCTGGTCGACGGTCTTCACCGGGCGCCGCCCGCGTAGGGGGGCAGCACCTCGAGCAGCGACCCGTCCGGGACGTCGACGTCCGCGTCGCGGGCGACCTGGGCCCCGTCCAGCAGCAGGACGCTCGTTGCCAGCAGTGCGGTCATCCGCGGCCCGTGCTGCTGCTGGACGGCGGCCAGCACCTGCGCGAGTCGTCCGGCCACGAGCGACTCCTCGCGGACGCCGGCGATCTCGCGGGCCCCGGCCCAGAAGCGGATGCACACCACGGAGGCATCGTGTCAGGTCGTGCGAACGCGGGGCTCTGGCGCGCACTGACCCGCGGCGGCATGTGCGGAAAAGTGCTTGTGGAACAAGGGCTTTTCGATGGCTCTTCGGGGGTGAGCAATGGTAGGATTCGAACATGCGTTCGGGCGATGCGGTGGCTGAGTTGCCGCGCGCTGCAGCCCTCGACCAGGTGATCGAGGGCATCGCGGACGTCGAACGTCGGGTCGCGAGGTTGCGGGCGGAGCAGGCCGCCCTGGTCGACGAGCTCGACCGGCTGATCGGAGTGGGCCTGCCGGACGCGGCGCGCGAGGAGCTGATGGCTACCTGCCGGCTCACCGCAACCCAGGCGCAGCGCCGGCTGCAGACCTCGACTGCGCTGATGCACCGGCTGGCGCACACGCGCAACGCACTGGCAGCCGGACGGATCAGCTTCGAGCACGCTGCCGCGCTGGCGGACGCGACGGCCGGACTCGGCCGGCACCAGGCCGCGCTGGTGGAGACCGAGGTCCTGGACGACCCGCGGGCGCACACGCCGGGGCAGTTGGCATGGCGGGCTCGCGAAGCGGCCGCTCGGCTGCTGCCGCTCGTCGACCCGGCGCCACGGCGTGAGCCACCGGCCAGGTCCCTCGTCGGGTACTGGCACGACGACGGCGCGGTCGACTACTACCTGTCACTTGCGCCTGCCGACGCCGCGCTCGTGTCCACGTTCGTCGACGCCGCGTCGGGGCGGCAGGGGCCCGGTGACCTCCGCCGGGCGACCGAACGGAGAGCCGACGCGATCGTCGACCTGGTCAGGCAGGCTCTCGATACCGGTGCGCTGCCGGCGGCCGGCGACGGCCGCCGTCCGCACGTCGAGCTGCTGGCCGACCTCGACCGGCTCCGCGCGGACGCCACCGGCACCGTCCTCGTCAACGGCCATCCGGTCCCGGGACCGCTGATGCGCGGACTCGCGTGCGACCCTGACGTGCGCCTGTCGGTCCTGGACCGCGAGCGGCTGGCCGACCAGGGTCGGACCCACCGGCTGGTCACGTCCGTCCTGCGGAGTCGGCTCGCCGTGCGCGACCAGCACTGCCGCTTTCCCGGCTGCTCGGTGCAACCACGGTCGTGCCGGGCTCACCACATCGTGCACTGGGCCGACGGAGGCCGTACGGACCTGCGAAATCTGCTCTTGGTGTGCGCCCGGCATCATCACGCGGTGCACGACGGCGGCTGGTCGGTCGACCTGCACGCCGATGGGACCGTCCGGTGGACCAGCCCGGCCGGGCAGCGGGTCGTTCACGAGTCGGACCTCGCGAGCCTGGCCGAACCCGAGGACCTCACCGATGCCGAACTCGGCCTCGACGGTCCCGAGACCAGCTCCGAGGCCTGGGTCAGACCCTGGTGGGAGTTCCTCTTCCTGGACCGGCGTCCCCCGCCGCCACCGCCGGGCGAGAAGCGGGCAGCCGAGAGGCCGCCGGTTGAGGTGTGCCCGTTCTGACAACCGCCCCGGCGGTCACGTGCGCACGTCCACGTCGGTTGCCTTGACGGCGGCCCAGACCTCGTCGCCGGGCCGGACGCGCAGCTCGGCCAGCGCGGCGGCGGTCACCTCGGCGACGACCGGCGGCGTCGAGGCCACCTCGACACGGACCCGTTCGCCGGCGACCTCGACGACGGCGATGCGCCCCGGCCAGAGGTTGCGCGCGCTCGTACCGTGTGGCCGGTCCGCGAACAGCGTGACCGCCGACGGCCGAATCGTCGCCAGCGCTCTGCCGGACAGATCCCCAGTGGCGCAAGCGATCTCACCACCGCTGTCGACGGTGAGGCGGCCGCCGGTGAGCTGCCCGCGATAGAAGTTCAGGCCGACGAGGCGGGCCACGTACGGCGTGGCCGGATGCCGCGCCACCTGCGTCGGCGTGCCCTCCTGGACGACGCCGCCGCCCTCGAGCACGAGGATGCGGTCGGCCAGCGTGAGGGCCTCCACCGCGTCGTGGGTCACCAGCAGGCAGGGACCGTCGTACCCGTCGACGGTGGTCCGCAAGAAGCCGCGCACCTCCGCGCGGATCTCGGTGTCCAGGGCCGAGAGAGGCTCGTCCAACAAGAGGTACGTCGGGCGGCCGGCCAGCGCCCGTGCCAGCGCGACACGCTGCGCCTGGCCGCCGGACAGCTCGCGCGGCCGCCGTGCCCCGAGGTCGCCGAGCCCCAGCCGCAGCAGCAGCGCATCAGCCTCGGCGCGCGCGTCACGGCGGCGCCCGCCCTGCGAGCGCGGCCCGAAGGCGACGTTGTCGCGGGCCGACAGGTGCGGGAACAGGCGATGGTCCTGGAACACGACGCCCGCACCGCGCAGGCGGGGTGGGAGCGCCGAGACATCGCGCCCGCCGACCCGTACCGGACCGGTCGCCGGTTCGAGGCCGGCGAGCGCGCGCAGCAGCGTGGACTTGCCCGCACCGTTGGGCCCGAGCACCGCGAGGGTCTCGCCGGCAGCGCAGGCGAGCGCGGCCCGGAGCGTGAACGTGCCGCGTCGGACCTCGACCTCGGCGTGGAGGCTCACGACTGCGGTCCCGGTCGAAGCCATCGTTCCCGCAGCAGCAGCAGCACGGCGATGCTGACCGCGAGCAACAACAACGCCAGCGCGATCGCCGACCGGGGGTCGGTCTCCAGCGCGATGTACGTCGCGAGCGGCAGCGTCTGCGTGGTTCCCGGCAGGTTGCCGGCGAACGTGATCGTCGCGCCGAACTCGCCGAGGGCCCGGGCGAACGTCAGCACCGCACCCGCGCCGACCGACGGCCCGATCAGCGGCACCGTCACGCGGCGGAACGTGGTCCAGGCACCGGCGCCGAGCGTGGCCGCCGCCTCCTCGAAGCGCAGGTCCGACGACGACAGGGCGCCCTCGACGCTGACGACGAGGAACGGCATGGCGACGAACGTCTCGGCGGCCACCACGCCGGCGGTGGTGAACGACAGGTCGACGTGCAGTGCGGACAGGGCGGGTCCGAACACGCCCTTGCGCCCGAACGCGTACAACAGTGCGACACCGCCGACGACAGGCGGCAGGACCAGCGGGAGGGTCACGAGAGCACGCAGGACCCGCCGGCCGGGGAAGCGCAGCCGGGCGATCACCCATGCCAGCGGTACGCCGAGCAGTACCGAGAGCGCGGTCGCGGACGACGCGCAGATGAGCGACAGGCGCAGGGCCTGGAGCACGGTGCTGTCGCCGAGCAGGTGCGGCAGGCCGTGCCACGGCGCCCTGGCCAGCAGGCCGAGCAGGGGGAGCAGCAGGAACAGCAGGCCGAGGGCTGCCGGCACGGCCAGGACAACCGGCAGCCGGCCCCGCCTCATGGGCTGCTGAAGCCCGCGGCGGCGAGCACGGACCGGCCGCTCCCCGACAGCACGTACTGGTCGAAGGCGCGGGCCAGGTCGAGGTTCTTGCTGGCCGAGACGACGCCGATCGGGTACTCGGTGGAGGCGTTCTCCGCCGCCGGGATCGGCACGCCGACCACCGAGGACCCGGCGGCCTTGACGTCGGTGACATAGACGAGGGCGGCGTCGACCTGGCCGTTGGTGACGTACGCCAGCGTCGTCTTCACGTCGAGTCCCTGGGTCACCGGCTGCACCGTGAGGTGGGCGTGTGCGAGGACCTTCGTCGCCACTGCACCGCAGGGAACCTGCGGCTGGCAGGTGGCGAACCGGACGCCGGCCTTGGCGAGGTCGGCGAGAGACGTGATCGTCGACGCCTTCCCCGGGGCGACCGCGAGCTCGGCGGTGTTGGATGCGAAGTCCGTCGACGTGGCGATGCCGCCGTCACTGATGACCTGCTGCATGTTGACGGGGGCGGCGGACGCGAACACGTCGGCGGGTGCGCCCTGGTTGATCTGCTGAGCCAGTGTGGAGCTGGCGCCGAAGGAGAACGTGACCGTCGTACCGGGATGCGCGGCCTCGAACTGCTTGCCCAGCCGGGTGAAGCTCCCGGTCAGCGACGCCGCCGCGAACACCGTGATCGACCCGTGCAGTGGCGTGGACGACGGCGGCGTCGACGAGGCGGGCGTGCTCGACGTCGACGATCCGCAGGCGCTCACGAGGGCGAGCGCCGCGAGCAGGAGCGGCAGGGCGAGGGAGCGGCCGGGCATGGATCTCCTAGCTGTGGTCGGGACGTTCGACGACGACGTTGGTGGCCTTGATCGACGCGACAGCGAGGACTCCCGGCTCGAGTCCGAGCTCGCGGACCGCCTCGGTGCTGATCAGTGCCACCACCCGGAAGCGCCCGGCCTGGATCTCGACCTGCGACATGACGGTGTCACTCGCGACACGGGTGACCAGGCCGGTGAGCCGATTACGCGCCGACTGCCCCACGCCGCCCGGGTCGGGGTCGTCGTCCGCGCGGTCGGCGGCGAAACGGGCGAGAACGTCCCCGTCGATCGTGGTCGGTCCCTGCCGGTGCGGGTGGGCGGCCAGCCGTCCGTCGTCGATCCACCGCCGTACGGTGTCGTCGCTGACGCCCAGCAGGTGGGCGGCTTCCGCCACCCGAAACGTCGAGCTCACGGCGCCATCCTGGCATGAGATCACGCATCTGCGGAACTCGACCAGATGATGCGTACCGCATGTGCGGATTCCCTGCTCCCGTGTTGATCATGATGTTCCAGTCACTCCCGCCGGAAAAAAATGACTGCAACATCATGATCAACACGAGGGGTGGGGTACGGGGACGGGCGGGCGACTAGCGTCGACCGCGATCCCGTCCCGACCCGGAAGGACGTCCGTGTCCTCGCTTCCCCACCTCGACGCCGCCGGCCAGGCGCGCATGGTCGACGTCGGCGCCAAGGCCGTCACGGCCCGCTCGGCCACGGCCCGCGGCCGACTCGTGGTCAGTCCCGAGGTCGTCTCGCTGCTGCGCGGCGCGGGCATGCCGAAGGGGGACGCCCTCGCCGTCGCGCGGGTGGCCGCGATCGCCGGCACCAAGCGCACCAGCGACCTCATCCCGCTCTGCCATCCGATCGGCCTGTCCGGGGTGGATGTGGACCTGGACGTGACCGACGAGGCGGTGGAGATCAGCGTGACCTGCCGGGTCGCCGACCGTACCGGCGTCGAGATGGAGGCGCTCACCGGTGTGGCGGTCGCCGGCCTGGCCCTGCACGACATGGTCAAGGCGGTCGACCCGGCGGCGGTCCTCACCGACGTCCGGCTGGTGGCCAAGACGGGTGGTCGCTCGGGTGACTGGACCCGGCCGTGAAGGCGGTGGTGATCACCGTGTCCGACCGAGCATCTGCCGGTGAGTACGCCGACACCGGGGGTCCGCTGGCCGCGAATATCCTGGCAGCACAGGGGTTTTCGGCCGACGTCGTCCTCGTCCCCGACGATGAGGACCGGATCGCTGCGGCCATCCGCGGGGCCGCCGGCGCCGGTGCCGATGTCGTGATCACCACGGGCGGTACGGGACTGGGACCGCGCGACGTCACCCCGGAGGCGACCGCGTCCCTGATCGACCGGCCGGCACCGGGCATCGCCGAGGCGGTACGCCGGGCCGGCACCGTCCCGACCGCCGCACTGTCCCGGGGGTTGGCGGGCGTCGTCGGCCGCACCCTGGTGGTCAACCTGGCCGGGTCGATGGGCGCCGTCCGAGAGGGCCTGGCCGCCCTGGAGCCGTTGCTCTCCCACGCCGTCAGCCAGCTGCACGGCGGGGATCACCCGCGCCCCGAAGGAGGGCAGGCATGAGCCGGGTGGCGATGGCCCGCATGTCGGCAGAGCCGCTCGATGCGGCGACCTGCCTGGCCGCCGTCACCGACGACCGGGCAGGTGGCATAGGCCTGTTCGTCGGGGTGGTGCGCGCCGACGACCACGGCAAGGCCGTCACCGCCCTGTCGTACGAAGCCCATCCGACCGCCGAGCGGGTGCTAACGGAGGTGTGCACCCGGGCCGCGACCGGTGACGTGATCGCGGTCGCCGCCGAGCACCGCACTGGCGATCTCGTCGTCGGTGACCTCGCCGTCGTCGTGGCGGTCGCTGCCGCCCATCGCGGCGATGCGATCGAGGCCACCCACCGGCTCATCGACGCGGTCAAGGCCGAGGTCCCCATCTGGAAGCACCAGCAGTTCGCCGACGGCACCACCGAATGGGTCGGCATCTCCTGCTAGCCGGACATATCACCGCGATCCGCACCGGCCCGCCACCTCCTCGCGGTCCGCTCGTTGCGCACGGCAGAGATCCGCGACGAAGGGACCGATGCCCGTGCTGCGTGCAGGCAGGCTGCTGGCCGCCGCAACCGGACTCGCCATCCTGGCCGTCGCCGCGACCGGCGCGGCTGCGCTCGCCCTGGGGCCCGCGACAGCCCAACTGGCTCCGGTCGCCGACCTCACCCCCCTCCACCCGATCGCTCCGATCTCCGTCCCGGTGCGCACGCTCAACGCCGGGCCCACCCCCGCGTCGGTCACCCCCGACCCGCCGCCCGTGCTCGTGACCCCCGTTCTCGACGTCCGGCCGCTGACCTCCCTCGTCGTTCCCGACCTGCTGCTGACCGGCGGCCAGCCGCTCACGGCCGCGCAGCTCGCCGCCGTCCGGGCCATCACGGGCGTCGACTCGGTCGTGCCCGTCGCCGTCGGAACCGTCGCGCTGGCGCAGGGCGCCGTCACCGCTCTCGGAGTGGATCCCTCCACGTTCCGGTCCGTGACGCCCAACAGCACCGCCGCCTCCGATCCGCTCTGGGCGTCGGTCGCCCGCGGCGAGCTGATGGCGACGTACGACGTGGCCGCTGCGCAGCACCTCGTGCTCGGCTCGACCCAGGTCCTGGCCGGTCAGCAGGTACGCGTCGGCAGCTTCGCTGACCTGCGGATGCCGGGCATCGGCGCGGTCGTGGACACGCCGGTGGCCGCCGCGCTCGGCCTCGTGCCGAATGCGGGCATCGTCGTGACGGCGCCGAGCCGCGACGTGGTCGGCCTCGAGCGGCAGGTCCTCGAGGTCATCGGTCCGCACACCGCCGCGATCCTGCGGCCCCGGCTGCCCACCGGCGGCCACGCGACCATGGGCAAGGCGCTGTACGTCGCGGCCGCGAAGACGTGCCCCGGGCTGTCCTGGACGGTCCTCGCCGCGATCGGCGGCATCGAGAGCGACCACGGCGCCGACACGGCGGTCTCGTCGGCCGGCGCGGAAGGACCCATGCAGTTCATGCCGGCGACGTTCGCCGAGTACGCCGTCGACGGCGACCATGACGGGATCGCGAACATCGACGACCCGTACGACGCGGTCTACACGGCCGCCCGGATGCTGTGCGACGACGGGGCGGGACGCGGGGGAGCGGCGCTCACCGCCGCGCTGTTCGCGTACAACCACGCGACCTGGTACCCGCCCGAGGTGCTCAGCCTGGCCGAGCGGTACGCCCACTCGTAGGCGCCGGGGTCAGGAGACGCGTACGGCCAGCAGCGCGATGTCGTCGGCGGGGTCGCCCGTGACCAGGTCGTCCAGCAGGGACGCGATGAGCTCGTCGGGGGCGAGTGAGGCCCGGCCCGCGGCGCGACGGCGCAGCCGGCCGATGCCCGCGGTGAGGCTCGCCGTGCGCGTCTCGACCAGGCCGTCGGTGTAGAGCACCACCGTGTCGCCCGGCGCGAGCAGGACGGTGTCGTCGCTGCGCGGGGTGCCACCGTCGACCCCGAGCATGAGGCCGGCCGCAGACTCCAGCATCGTCGCCTCCCCGTCGGCGCGCAGCAGGAGCGGCGGCAGGTGGCCGGCGTTCGACCAGGTCCACGTGCAGCCGCCGGGTGCGGGGGCGACCGAGCCGAGCACGGCCGTCGCCAGCGCGTCGACGTTCAGACCGGCGGCGGTCAGGTCGAGGCGCGACAGCAGCGCGGAGGGCGCGACCTCGGCGTTGTAGGTAAGAGCGCGGAGCATGGCGCGCAGCTGACCCATCCGGCCCGCGGCCTGCAGGTCGTGCCCGACGACGTCACCGATCGCGATCATCGTGGCGCCACCGGCCGTACCGAAGGCGTCGTACCAGTCACCGCCCACGTCGAGTCCCTCGGCCGCCGGCCGGTAGAGCCCCGCGAGCTCCAGGCCGGGTACGGCCGGCAGCTCGGTGAGCAGGCTCGCCTGCAGGCTGAGCGCCGCGTCGCGCTGCTGCTGGTAGAGCCGGCCGTTGTCGACGGCGAGCGACAAGCGGTCGGCGATCTCGTCGGCGAGGAGCAGGTCTTCCTCGCTGAACGGCTCCTTGACCCGCACGCACGTGAGCGCGCCGAGCACCCGATCCTTGATCCGCAGCGGGAGCACCACCGCGTCGACGAGGCCGAGCTCACGGAACAGGTCGTCCTGGCGGGATCCGAGCCGGTCCTCGTGCTGGTCGACCTGAGACAGCCGCTGCCGGCCCGATCCGGCGAGCACCGCGGTCAGGGACCCGGTCCCCTCCTCGAGCCGGCCGAGGGGTCCCCCTCGGTCAGCGAGGTCGAGATCCCGGTGCACCACCGTCACCCGCCGGACCGCCTGTCCCTCGACGAGGTCCGCGACACACCAGTCCGCGAGCGCGGGGACGGCGAGACGGGCCAGGCGGCGTACGGCCTCGTCGGGGTCGAACGTCGCGATGACCGCGCGGGTGATGGAGGCGACCAGCGCGAGCTGGTCGTTGGCGGTCTGCGCGGCGTCGCGCGCATCCTCGGCCGCCCGGCGGGCTGCGCCCGCCTCCTGGACGGCGGCTGCGGCCCGCGTCGCGTGGATGCGCAGCCGCAGCTCGGCCGAGCAGGCGTCGGCCAGGTCGTGAAGGGTCTCGATCTCGGCGTCGGTCCAGCGGCGCGGCTCCAGGTCGATGGCGCAGAGGGAGCCCAGGACGCGGCCCTCGTCGTCACGCAACGGCATGCCCGCGTACGCGGCCACCCCGAGGTCCGACACGGCGAGGCTGGTGCAGGTGAGCGCGTCGACCGCCGTGTCGGCCACGACCAGCGCCTCGCCGGTGCGGACGACCACCTGGCAGAGGGAGTGCGACAGAGGGGTCTGGCGCGCCGCGCCGGCCGGGCCCTCCAGTCCCTGCGCGCCGGGGAAGAACTGGCGTTCGTCGTCGACGAGGCTCACCAGCGCGACGGGCACGTCGAGGAACCGGCAGACCAGACGGGCGAAGGCATCGAAGGCGCCGTCCGCGCGCGGGCCGAGGCCGGTGTCGTCGACCGACCGCAGCCGCCGCTCGTCGCGGAGAGAGTCGACGCTCTCCTCAGGGGTCACGGTCGTCGATTATGCGTGCTGGATGGCCGCGGCGCCCGGGGTCCGGCCCGCGGTGCGGTCCGGGGAAGCTCACGCGGTGGCCTAATATCTTGCCGCCTCGCCGTCCCGGCCCCTGCCGGCGGGCAACTCGCACCCGCGGAGGACGGCTCGAGGCCGCCCGGCACGGCCCGCGTGTGCCGGCCCGAGAGGAACGGTTCGTACCGTGGCACGCCCGCGCCGGGAGGGACCCCGGCCCGTCATCACCACCCTGGAGTTGCTCCGCGCCGTGGCCGACCACGGCCCGCAGTGGGTCGCGGTGTTCGACGACGTCGAGATCACGTCGGTGACCGAGGCGCTGGACCGCGAGCTCCTCGCCGGCAACCTGCTCGACGCGACCCGCCTTTCCGAGCAGGGCCGCCGCCTGCTGGCCGGGGCGGCAGACGGGACGGCGTCGCCGGTCGACGCCTGAGCCGGCCGGTCAGGCGAGCGCCTCGTCGATGGCGGGGTGGCGCGACGGGGTCAGGAGCGGCAGAAGCGTGCGTGCAGGGCGGCCACGCCCGCGTCGTGCAGCGTGCGCACCTCGGTCCAGACGGCGTCCAGGTCGCTGCGGACGCCGACCTCGCGGGCACGGTCCTCCCAGGCGCCCACCATGCGGCGCAGCCGGGCTGCTTCGGAGCCGGCCAGGTCGTGCATCTCGGTCCGGTCGTCCTCGATCTGGTACAGCTCCCACGAGCCGGGAAACCGGCTCACCAGCTTCCAGGCCTCGTCGCGCAGGGCCCGGTTTCCCTCGTGCTCGAACCAGAGATCGCGCTCGCGTCGCCAGCTGTCCGAGACGAACGTACGGACGAAGCTCTCGCCCGCGGGCGGCGGCAGGGCGTGCCCATCGCGCTCGGTGGGGATCGGCGCGCCGGCGAGCTCCGCGAGCGTCGGCAGGACGTCGACGAAGTGCAGCGGCGCCCGGCGCAGTCCCGGCTCGGCGATGCCGGCGGGCCAGTGCACGATGAACGGCGTCGAGATCCCGCCCTCGTGCACCCACGACTTGTACCGGCGGAACGGCGCGTTCGAGGCGTTCGCCCAGGGCAGGTCGTACGACATGAACGTGTCCGGCCCACCGGGCCGCAGGTCGGGCCGGTTGCCGATCTGGATGACGCGACCGTCGCGGGTGGCTCCGCCGTACCGCTCGATGTCGTCGCCGTCGGCGTCCTCCTGCAGCAGCTCCGAGCAGCCGCCGTTGTCCGAGCAGACCATCACGACGGTGTCCTCGAGAGCCCCCGCCGTCGTCAGCGCGTCGAGGATCCGTCCCACCCCCTGGTCCATCCGGTCGACCTGCGCCGCGTAGACCGCCATCCGCAGGGCCTCCCAGTCCGGGTAGCGGGCATCCTGGAAGGCGTACGAGTCCGGGTCGCGCGGCGCGATCGACCAGCGCGGGTCCAGCAGCCCGCTGTCGCGGAGCCGTTCGTGCCGTTCCGCGCGGATGACGTCCCAGCCGGGTCGATAGGTCGCCTCGTAGCGGGCGATGTCCGCGTCGAGCGCCTGCAGCGGCCAGTGCGGCGCGGTGTACGCGACCAGGCAGAAGAACGGCACGCCGTCGGCGCTCGCTCGGCCGATCATGTCGACGGCGTGGTCGGTGATCGCGTCGGTGAGGTAGAACCCGTCCGGGTCGACGTCGACGACCGCGTCCCCGCTCATGACGAGGCTCGGTGAGAAGTAGCTGTCGGCACCGTTCAGCAGGCCGAAGAACTCGTCGAAGCCGCGCTGGGTCGGCGTCACGGGCGGCTCCGGACGGCGGGGGTCGAACAGGTGCCGCTCACCGGGGTTGATGTTGCCCGCGACGTGCCACTTGCCAGACAGCATCGTGCGGTAGCCGGCCGGGCGCAGGACCTCGGCGATCGTCGCTGTCGCCGGGTCTAGCCAGCCCTGGTACCGGCCGGTGCGCTCGAGCCACCCGCGGAACACGCCCGGCGTGCGGGGGCTGCCGATCCCCCCGAAGTCCATCCATCCGATGCCCGCCTGGTGCGGGTGCAGACCGGTCAGCAGCGCGGCTCGCGACGGGCAGCACCGGGCGGCGTTGTACATCTGCGTGTAGCGCAGGCCCGCGGCCGCCAGCCGGTCGATCGCCGGCGTCCGGATCTCGCCGCCGTAGCAGCCGAGGTCCGAGAAGCCCATGTCGTCGGCGAGGACGAAGACGACGTTCGGCGGGCGGGTCACGCCCGGACGATACGGGTCGCAGGAGCCGTGTAGGGCCCGCGGCCGAGCCGCTCAGGTGGCGCTGATCGAGTTCAGGCTTATGGCGCCGCCGGTGGCCGAGTTGGTGCCGGGGCAGCCGTAGCTGGTCGGGCTGAGTGCAGCGCCCGCCGGCTGGAGGCCGCCGGACTGGCTGTCGTACCACCACACGATGTTGGCCTGCCCGAGGGCCGCCTGGCTCGCGGGTGGCGGGGAGCCCTTGCTGTTCAACGCGCCGATGCAGTAACCCTTGTTGCCGTCGAGGAAGACCATGACCAGCGTGTCGCCCGACGACAGCTTGATCGGGTCCTCCGCGGCCACCGTGGTCAGCGCGGCGTACGAGCCGTGCTCGGCGAAGTAGCTCTCCTCGGCCAGCGCGGCGCCGTGCAGGTCGGACTTCGCCGACGCGTCGTAGCCCTTCTGCCGCTGGTGCAGGAAGACCGGGACCGCGATGGCCGCCAGGACACCGATGATGATGATGACGACGAGCAGCTCGATGAGCGTGAAGCCGCCGTCGTCGCGGTCTCGGTGGCGCCGGAGCGCACGCTGCAATGTGATCATGACGGTCAAGATCGGCTCAGGCCCACGGTCGCTGAACGTGCCGACCGGCCCCGTCAGAAAGGACTACGTGCTGGCGCCTTCTTCGTGGTAGTCCTCCTCGACGTTGACTGCCCAGACGTCGTGGTGGGTGTGGTCGAGGATGTTTTCGACGGTGAGTAGTGCGGT
>DASVGV010000024.1:0-24113 GCA_036379355.1 Mycobacteriales bacterium
GCAGCAGATGGTGCTGGCACAACGACCGGAACGGAATGTCCCGGCACACGACCATCTCGTCGTACACCTCCTCGTTCGCGAACGAGGTGGGACAGAACTCCGGGGCCGTCAACAGCTCCGCGTACGCGGCGGCGACCCGCCGCGGCGTCTCCCGCGTCTGCGGATCAGCCAGATCCGCACCCAGCGCGACCAGCAGGTCGGCAACGGCACGCTCGGCCGCGGGCAGATCCACACCCTCGACCGGGCGGACGGAACGCATCACGCTCGCGGTCATCGCCAACCCCTCTAAAGTCCATCCAACCCGTCAATAGAATCATCCCGAAGACTCTTGCGTCAAGGCCATTACGTTTTACAGCGGGACGCCTGACGCCTCTCTCATCAGGTCGTACAGGGGATACGGGCTAGAGGTCAATCCGTGCTATCCCCCATCTAGTGCGCGTCGGACTCGTCCCTCACAGACCGGATCGTCCTGCGGTCTCACGGGTTTCTGGCGGCGGGCTTGCACGGGAGGGCTATACCTGTAAGTGAGGCCCGACGCTGAGTTCCCCCGAGGGCAGCGAGGCGAGCACCACCGTTGCGGACTACTGAGACATGTCGATCGCGAGGAGGACGAGTGATGACCGCGGCCGCGGATCTCGGGGAACGTCACCGCGACGTGCGCGTAGCGCCCTGGCGTGCTTCTGCTCCACAAGCGCCGACCACGCCCCGCAGTGACGGCAGCGCAGGACGGAGCCGGCCGCTCCACATCGGAATGATCGCGCCGCCCTGGTTCGAGCTGCCACCCACGGGCTACGGCGGCATCGAGTCAGTCGTCGCCGACCTCGTCGACCAGTTGTCCGAGCGCGGCCACGAGGTGGTCCTGATCGGCGCCGGCCGCAACCGGACCCGCGCTGCTCGATTCGGGGCGACTTTCGACCCACCACCGTCGGAACGGCTGGGTACGCCGGTGCCGGAGGTTATCCATGCCGCGCGCGCCGCGGCGATGCTGCGCCGTGAACATGTGGATCTTGTGCATGATCACACTTTGGCCGGTCCCCTTCTCGCGTACGGCAGAAGGGTCCCGACGCTGGTCACCATGCACGGCCCGGTTGCCGGAGAGCTCGGCGAGTACTACGAGGCGCTCGGTGACGCCGTCGACATGGTTGCCATTTCCGCGTCGCAGCGCGAGCTGAATCCGAGGCTCAACTGGGTCGGCACGGTGCACAACGCGATCGACGTGTCGTCGTTCCCGTTCCGGCCTTGCAAGGACGACTACCTGCTTTGGCTGGGACGGTTCTGCGCCGAGAAGGCACCGGACCTGGCCATCACCGCCGCACGGGCGGTGGCGCGGCCGGTCGTACTGGCCGGAAAGTGCACCGAGCCCGCGGAGCGGACCTACTTCGCACAGCGGGTCGCACCACTCCTGGGCCCGGACGTGACATACGTGGGTGAGGCCGACGCGACGACCAAACGAACACTGCTGGCGGGCGCGCGAGCACTGCTGTTTCCGGTGCAGTGGGACGAGCCTTTCGGCATGGTGATGATCGAGGCAATGGCGTGCGGCACGCCCGTCGTCGCGCTGCGTCGAGGCAGTGTTCCTGAGGTGGTCGCGGACGGTGTCTCCGGAGTGATCGCCACCACCGCTGCCGAGCTGCCGGCCGCGATCCGTGCCGTTGCCGCGGTGAGTCCTGGTGGCTGCCGTGACTACGCGCGCAGACGCTTCGACCTGCCCGTCATGGCTGCGGGTTACGAGCGCGTCTACCGCAGCGTCCTCGCTCCGACCGGGAGCGCCCCGCACAGGTCGGTGGCGTGACCTCGCCCGGCGGCTCACAAGCGACGTCTTTCGCCGGCGACCACATCACGGTGCTCGAGGGGTCCTCGTTCTGCCGCAGCGATCGCGCCGGTGACATCACGGCACACCAGCCGCACGGCATGTTCGTCAAGGACACTCGCATCATCTCGACGTGGGAGTTGCTTGTCGACGACACCCCGCTCGTCCCGCTGGCCGCTCCCAGCGCGAGCCCGTTCTCCGTCACTTTCGTGTGCCGGGCGGCGTCAAGAAGTCCTGGTGACGACCCGACGGTGGTGGTCGTTCGGCACCGGCTCATCGGCGAAGGCATGCGCGAGGACATCACCGTGCACAACTTCGGGTCCGAGCCCTTGGGTGCAACGTTGACTCTCGTCGTGGACAGCGACTTCGCGGATCTGTTCGCAGTCAAGGACGGGCGTGCGCGCCGGCGGGGCGCTGCGCACCGACAGGTCACCGACGGGCAGCTTGAGCTCGCGATGAGCCTGGCCGGTCAGCACCGAGGTGTCCGCATCCAGGTCGAAGACGCGAGCATCACCCGTGGCAGCATCAGCTGGCGCCTCGCCGTACCACCCCATGACCAGTGGCAGACGACCGTCCACGCGCTCCCGGTGGACGGCGGGGTCGAACCGGCGAAGTCGTTCCCGGCGGATCGACCAGTGGAGGCGGCCGCACCGTCCCGACGGCTGCGCGACTGGCACGCCGCCACCCCGGGCGTGGAGTGCGACAACTGGATGCTGCAGCAGGCCGTCGAACGCAGCGTGGCAGACCTGGGGTCTCTGCGTATCCCGGACCCCGGGCGGCCCGGCATGTCCGTCGTCGCGGCCGGCGCCCCGTGGTTCATGACGTTGTTCGGCCGGGACTCGCTCCTGACGAGCCTGATGAGCTTGCCCTGGGGTCTCGACCTGGCCCGGGGCACGTTAGGAGCGCTCGCCCGGCGGCAGGGCACCCACGTCGATCCGCTCAGCGAGGAGGAACCCGGCAAGATCCTGCACGAGGTCCGCCTCGGGCCCGACGAATCGACCGCGCTCGGCGGCAGCGCCACCTACTACGGCAGCGCCGATGCCACCCCGCTGTTCGTGGTCCTTCTCGCCGAGGCCGTCCGGTGGGGGCTGCCGGCCGCGGACCTCGAGGAGCTGTTACCGGCCGCAGACCGCTGTCTCGCCTGGATCGAGGAGTACGGGGACCAGGACGGTGACGGCTTCATCGAGTACCAGCGCAAGACCGATCGCGGCCTGATCAATCAGGGGTGGAAGGACTCGCACGACTCGATCAACGGTCGGGACGGTCGAGTTGCCCGCGGGCCGATCGCGCTGGCCGAAGTTCAGGCGTACGCCTACGCCGCGTTCCTGGGGCGCGCTCAGCTGGCCGCGGTTCTCGGTGACGAGCTCAGGGCGAGGAACTACGAGGACAAGGCACGGCGGCTTCGCCAGCAGTTCGACGAGGCATTCTGGCTTCCCCGGTACGGGTACTACGCCATCGCGCTCGACGGCGACAAACGGCCGGTCGACGGGCTCGCGTCGAACCAAGGGCACTGCCTGTGGGCAGGCATAGCCCAGGACGAGCATGCCCAGTCGGTCGCCGAGCATCTCCTGTCGCCGGCGATGTTCAGCGGCTGGGGCATACGTACCCTCGCCCAGGGCATGGGTGCGTTCAACCCGATCAGTTACCACAATGGCTCGGTGTGGCCGCACGACAACGCGCTCGCGGTGGCCGGATTGGCCAGGTACGGCCACAACGGTCCGGCCGCACGCGTCGCGGCCGGAGTCGTCGAAGCCTCGGCCACGTTCGGGGGGCGTCTCCCTGAGCTGTTCTGTGGCTTCGATCGGAGCGACTTCGCCGCGCCGATCGGCTACCCGACGGCCTGTTCCCCCCAGGCCTGGGCCGCCGCCGCTCCGCTCGCGATCCTGTCCACCCTCCTCCACCTGGAGCCGGACAGTCGCTCGGGAACGGTTCGGGCAGCCAATGCGCTGCCCGACGAATGGGGACGGGTCCGCCTCACGGGAGTGACGATCGGCGACAGGCGTGTCGACATCGACTCCGATTCGCTACCACGGTGCGGTCCACACGACCACAACCGTTAGCGTGCGGCAGCGACCCCCGGGCAGCGGGCGTCAGTCGATCTCGACACTCGGGTGGTAGCGCTTCACCCGGTGCAGCGTGTTGCGATCCGTGTGGTGCATGTCCTCGCCCGTGGCCGCCAGCGTCAGCGACAGATCGGACGTGTAGCTGAACGTGCCGTCGTCGTTGAAGGTGAAGATGCTCTCGAACGCGGTGGCCCGGGCCCGCTCCATGAGGTACTTGTTCTGGGACAAGCCGTAGTCCGTTGCGCCTGGCGTCGCCGTGAACGTCAGCACCATGTCTCGCGCACCGGCGTCGCCGCCGGCGAGGATCGCCAGCCCTCGCGGCACCGCGAAGCAGCGGATCACCTGCCCGTTGGCCTTGTCCCACAGCAGATATCCGACCTCGTCGTGGAACGGGTCCATGGCCTCCTCGCCGTGGCGCCAGGCGGTCATCTCGTAGTTCAGCCCCTGGATGTTCTGCTGACCGTTCTCGACGATCGGGATCGGCTTGAACCACGCCCGCTCGAAGTACCCCGTCTCGACCGTCTCGTCGTCCTTGTTGTGGTACGAGAGATCGATCCCGACATCGCCTTCCCACTCGCCCACCAGGGGGGTCAGTGGTCCTAGCTTCCGAGGGCCGAGCACCGCTGTCATCGCCACGCTTCCCTTCGTCGTGTCCGCCCGGCGCCGATGCCGGGCTCAGCGCAGACGACCCGAGTAAACACCGTCGTGCGGGCTGTCCCCCAGGGGCGCGTTGCCGTCACGATCCGCCGGGCGTCCCGAGCGAACGGAAGATTCCCTTCGCCATCAAGGAGGTCTCGGTGTCGGCCCGTGCGCGGTAGAGGTTCGCGCGCCGTTCGGCGATGGCCGGGTTGTCCGGGTCGACCGCGTATGCCCACTCGACGAGCTGGCAGGCCAGCCGGTGATCACCGCCGTCGGCCACCTCGGTCGCCCGGGCGACCAGAGCCTCGGGACCACCGGCCAGCGCAGCAACCTCGGCCGCAACGGCCGAGTCCGCCGGCGGCTTGAGCCGCGCCGGGTTGCCGTCCCACCAGCCGCCGTACAGCCGCCAGACATTGCGGACGACGAACTCGGGCTCGTCGTAGAGCGGGCGCAGGTACGGCTTGGCGAGCGTCTCCGGCGGTACGGACACGGACTGCACGATCTCGTCCAGGCTCGCGCCCGCGTTCATCGCCGACACGACGGCGTCGACGAGGTCCTCGAGCGCGGTGGCGACGTCGTCCAGCACCCGGGCGATGCGGTCGGCTCCGGCGATCGGCAGCCCGTGTGCCGGCAGGAGCAGCTCGGGTTCCTGTGCGGCCATCGCCCGCAGGGCCGCCGCCCACTCGGACGGGTAACGCTGCACCTTCTGCGGGTTGCCGGCGTTCGGAAAGTTCCAGATGAGGAAGTCGCCGGCGCAGACTGCGCGGTGGGCGGGTAGCCACGCCCAGGTGTGGTCGTCGGTCTCGCCCCGCGCGTGGTGCAGCTCGACGTGCGTGCCGCCGACGTCCAGCATCGTTGCGTCGTCGTACGTGACGTCCGGCTCGACCACGTCGTCGGGCAGGAAGTGCCGGGGCCCCTCGCCGCCGATGCCGAAGTCGGGGTTGCGCAGCCACCCGAACTGGCGACGGTTGATCACCTGGTTCCACCCGTCGGTCCGCCGGTAGCGCGCGAACCGGGCGGGGACGGCCGCGTGCGCGACGAACGTCGGCCGCTGGTGTCCCGCCTCGGCCGCCGCAGCCACGAAGGCCCCGGATCCGCCGACGTGATCGAGGTGACCGTGGGTGTAGACGACCGTGTCGACCGGATCGGAGGTCCAACCGCTGATCGCCCGTGCCACCGCGCCGCCGGTGGCGGCCCCACTGGCGTCGAACACGACGAGCCCGCCGTCGGTTCGGAACACGACGCTGTGGCTGAACGACTCGACCACGGCGACGCCGTCGGCGACCTCGGACAGCTCCTGGGTGATGCGGTTCACCGGTTCGTCGGTGGCTCCCGAGTCGATGATGCGCGCGGACAGCTCCAGCAGGTCGGCCATGGCGGGGAGCATCGCACGCGGCCCGCACGCGGCCCGAGACCGGCGGCCGGCGCTCCCCCGCTGCCGTTCGAGACGTCGTACCGTCGGCGCACGCGCGCGCACGCCACTCCGGGAGGCACGATGACGTCCTTCGGCGACGACGCTGAGCTGCTCAGCCCCGAGGAGAGCCTCGACGACGACGAGCTGGACGACGAGGACGGCGCGGGCTTCTCGCCCCCGGACCGGCCGTGGGGCAGCTCCGCGTGGGGGACCACGGAGCGTGAGGCCGCCGAACGCGAGGATCTCGACCACCGGCTGGCCCGCGAACAGCGGGAGGACGACGCGGACGACGGCGACGGCGTCGGCGACTGCGTGGGCACCGACGGCGAGCTGCTGGACGACCAGGTAGGGAGCCTGCGCTCCGGCCGGCTCGTGCTGGCGGACGCCGTCGTCGACGACGAGCGGTCCGACCTGTGGGCCCAGGACGTGGGGATCGACGGGGCAGGTGCCTCGGCAGAGGAGGCCGCCGTGCATCTTGTCGCCGACGACGACGGCTGACCCTCAGACCAGCGGCCGCCCCCGGCGCCGCCGTCGCCGCATGTCTGCGAGCAGGGCGTTGAACGGGAACTCGGCCACCAGCCGCGGCGTCAGCCGGTCGATCCGGCCTGCCACCCGCAGCAGCAGGTCGAAGCGCCGCTGGTCGCTCTCGCTCCAGGCGAATCCCATCTGCTCGCGGAACAGCGGCGGCAGGAACCCGGCCGTCACGAAGCGGTTGAACGGTCCGAACGCCAACTGGAGAGGTCGCGGCAGGAACACGAGGTCGGCGAGGCCACGCAGGTACGCGCGCACGGTGTCGTCGATCGACACCTTGGCGAGCCCCTCCTCCCAGTACGCGGCGAACGCGTGCCGGTCGGGCGGCCACATCTCCCGCGGCACCTGGAGGGTGGTGCCGAAGTAGGCGCAGTGCTGGTAGAGCCGGTCGGCCGCGTCGTCGTCCAGCGGGCCGTACATCCGCTCGATGATGTCGACCGTCCCCCAGTAGAGGCAGGCGGCGACCCACAGCTGAAGGTCCGGGTCGAACGCGTTGTAGCGGACCGGCGAGTCCGGCCCCGACCGGACGAGCCGATGACTGGTGTTGACCGCCTCGCGGTAGGCCTGCCGGTCGTCGTCGTTGCCGAGCAGCGCGACGGCGAGGAACGTGAACGTGGTACGGGCGCGCTTGACCGGGTGCTTCATGACCGCGCCGCTGTCGACCTTGCTCTCGACCACGCCGTACCCGATGGCCGGCCACGCCAGCTGCATGATCACGTTGGCGGTGCCGGCCATGCCGCCGCCGAGCCCCGACAGGAAGATCTCGTCGGGGACGGCGCCGGCGCCGCCGGTCGCGTGGCCGGTGGGCGAGACGGTCATGCGCTGCTCCTTTCGGGAAGGTGCGGAAGCACGTCGCGTACCACCGTGAGCAGGGCCCGGCACAGCAGCCGGTGGACCTCCTGCCTGGTCAGCGTCCCTGCGCCGAGCCATTCGCGCACGGCCGCCTTGACCAAGCCGCCATAGGCCCGGACCACGGCCCGCGCCCGGGGGTCGTCGAGGTCGCCGCGGCCGAGCGTGGCCAGAACCACGCGCGCCGCGACGTCGTCCGCCCGGGCCAGGATGCGCTCCACCTCGGGGTCGTCGGCCACTCCCTCGGCGCCGACCACGCGGATGTACGTCTGCCCGTGCTCGGAGACGACGTCGAGGAACCACGCCACGCTGCGGTCGACGCGCACGTGCAGCGGCCCGGTGGGGGTGACCAGCTCGTGGTCGAGCGTCAGGAGGACCATGCGGCGGACGACCTCGAGGTACAGGTCGCGCTTGGTGCCGAAGTAGTGGTGCAGCAGACCGCGCGTCACGCCGGCCCGGCGCGCGATGTCGTTCGTGGAAACCTGGGCGTACGGGCGCCGGCCGAACAGGTCGACGGCCACCCCGAGGATCAGTTCGCGGCGGGCCTCCGGGGCCAGCCGGCGATGCGCCGGCTGCGCAGTCACCGCAGCCGCCCCGACGGCCGCGCCGTGCGCCTCATACCGTCCTCCGACGCCGTCGACCCGTCACTTTCGTCCGGTCCACTCCGTTCTCCCGGTTAGCGGGGTTGCATCCGGAATGTCCGGATCGCATTATTGGCCCCACGGCAACAAGGTTGTCAACCCGCCAACAGCACGATCGGGGGTGCAGGTGGCCGAGCAGGTCCGCTCGGGGTCCTCGCGGCTGCTCGCCGGCCCCCGACGCGAAGCCCTCATCGTGGGCACGAGCTTCGGCACGCTCGTCTCGATGGTGCTCGACACCGTGGTGGCGACGGTGATCAGCCTGCGGCGCGGGCGGTTCGCGTGGCGCGAGTTCGTCGACCAGGCGTGGTTCCTCGCATCCGTCTCCATCCTGCCGACCCTGCTCATCGCGATCCCGTTCGGGACCGTCGTGGTGCTGGAGGTGGGCGGGCTCGCCGACCAGATCGGCGCGAACTCGTACGTCGGGGCGGTCGACGCGATCACCACAGTGCGCGACGCGGCCCCGATCGTCACCGCGCTGCTGCTGGCCACCGCAGGCGGCTCGGCGATCACCGCGGACCTCGGATCGCGCAGCGTCCGCGAGGAGATCGACGCGATGGTCGTCCTCGGCCTCAACCCGCTCGAGCGCCTGGTCGGCCCCCGGGTGCTGGCCACCATGTTCGTGTCGGTGATGCTCAACTTCGTCGTCGCCTTCACCGCGATCCTCGCCGGCTACGTCACGGACGTCCTGCTGCTGCACGGGACCGCCGGCGCCTACCTCGACAGCTTCAGTGCGTTCGCCCAGCCCTCGGACATCATCGTGTCGATCATCAAGGCGGCCGTGTTCGGGTTCCTGGCCGCGGTCATCGCGTCGTACAAGGGCTTGCACACCAAGCCCGGTCCCAGCGGCGTCGGCCAGGCCGTGACCGAGACGGTCGTCGCGGCAGGAGTCTCCTTGTTCGTCGCGAACCTCGTGATCACCCAGTTCTACCTGACGATCGCCCCCCCGAGGATCTTCTGATGGCCGGCCTCAGCGTCCCCGGCGGCCTGCGCCTCGAACGCACGTCGGCGCGCGCGTGGCGAGCGTTCGCCGACCGGATCCAGTGGCTCGGCGCGCTGCTGATCTTCGCCGTCCAGATCGTGCTGACGATCCCGCACACCCTGCGCCAGTACGGCAAGGAAGTGCTGCGGCTGCTGGCCGAGCTGGCCTTCGGCTCCCGGCTGCTCGCCGTCATGGCCTCCACGATCGTGGTGGTGGTCATCCTCTCGACCGCCGTCGGCATCGAAGTCGGTGTCGAAGGCGTGCAGGGGCTGCAGGTCATCGGCCTCGCGCCGCTCGGCGGGTTCCTGTCGGCGTTCGGCAACACCCGCGAAATCGCCCCCCTGATCACCGGTTTCGGCATCGCCGCCCAGCTCGGCTGCCGGTTCACCTCGCAGCTCGGCGCCATGCGCATCAGCGAGGAGATCGACGCGCTGGAGGTCATGGCCGTCCCGCCGCTGCCGTTCCTCGTGACCACGCGGGCCATCGCCTCGATGGTCGCGATCCTGCCGCTGTACCTGATCTCGCTCGCCGGCGCGTACATCTGCACCGAGCTGGCGATCACCAAGCTGGGGAACGTCGGCTCGGGGACGTACACGTACTACTTCCACTCGATTCTGACCGGCCGCGACGTCGCGTACTCGGTGGCCAAGGTCGCCATCTTCGCGGTGATCGTCACCGTCGTGCACTGCTACTACGGCTACCACGCGGACGGGGGTCCAGAAGGTGTGGGACGCGCGACCGGGCGCGCCATCCGGACCAGCATCGTGTCGATCGCGATCGTGGACATGCTCCTGACCCTCTTGTTCTGGGGGTCGAACACCGGAATCCACCTGAGCGGATGAGAGTCCGCAGACGCCGTCGCGCGTTGCTCGCCGCCGGGGAAGCGCCCGCCGTCGTCAAGGCAGCGGCCGGCGTGGCCCTCGTCGTGCTCCTGGTGGGAGCCGCCGTCACCGTGCTCGTCGCCTACCGCGGCGGCTTCTCCTCCACCGTGCCCGTGTCCGCGAACCTCGTCGGGCAGGGAAACGCGGTCCAGCCGGGCGACCTCGTCCGCTACCGGGACTTCGACGTCGGTCGGGTGGCCAGCAGCATCACCGTGCTCGGCCCGGGCCGCGCCAGGGTCGACCTGCACCTGTCGCCGTCGGCCGCGGCGGAGATTCCCGCGAACGTCGTCGCGCAGGTGCAGCCCGCCTCCATCTTCGGCACCCAGGCCGTCGTGCTGACCGACGCGGGACGGCCGAGCACCGAGCACGTCCACGCGCACAGCGTCATCGCCGCCGCCGCCATCGGCGGCACCTCGCTGCAGACCACGACCGCGAACCTCGACGAGATCCTCGACGCGCTGCATCCGGCCCAGATGGCCACGGCTCTCGACGCCGTCGCGCAGGCCGTCGCCGGTCAGGGCGCTCGCCTCGGCCAGGCGCTCGCCGACACCAGCGGCTACCTGCACCAGCTCCAGCCGTCCCTGCCCGCGTTGATGTCCGATGTCGCCCTCGTCGCCACGATCGCCGGGCAGGCCAGCGGGTACGTGCCCAGCCTGCTGCTGGGGGTGCGCAACCTCACCACGACCGCCGGCACGGTCGCCGCCGCCGCCGACCAGCTCGGCGCGCTGCTGCGCGACGGCGACACGGCGGTCGACACGGCGACCACGTTCCTGCGCGAGAACGCGGCGACGTACGCGAGCCTCGTCGCCCATGTGCTGCCGCTGCTGACCACCGTCGGTGCGCATCCCGGTGCCCTGCCCGAGAGCCTGGACGGCCTGCGCCAGTGGACGACGGCCTGGACCTCGGCCATCACCCCGCACCACACCCTGCAGGCGACCGTCTTCCTGCCAGTCCCCGACCCGTACACGTTCGTCGCGGCCGGCGCGCTGCCGGCGCAGGCGGCAGCCAAGCTGGCGGCGGACCAGGCCTACCGCACGTACCTGGACCCGGTGACGTACTCGGCGGCCGACTGCCCGCGGTACGGCAACCTCGCCGGCCCGAACTGCACGTCCGCGCACGCGATGACGCCCGCCCAGCAGGCGGCTCTGGCTCGCATCGGCCAGCAGCTCGACGGCCGCTACGACGACTCCGCGGTCACGGCACTGCTGCTCGGACCGGTCCTGGCCGGGGCGGCGTCGTGAGCGTCCGTCGCAGCCTGATCAGGCTGGTCGTCTTCACCGTGGTCGCAGCCCTCATCGGGGCCATGCTGGTGTTCACCTTGCGCGACAGCAGCTTTCAACGCACCGCCACCTATCACGCGCTGTTCACCGACGTGTCCGGGCTGCGCTCGGGAGACCGCGTGCGGGTGGCCGGGGTGTCGGTCGGCCGGGTCACCGGCGTGTCCCTGGTGGGGACGCAGGTTCGCGTGACGTTCACGGTGCCGCACGACCAGGAGCTGACCACGTCCACGCAGGCCGACGTGAAGTATCAGAACCTGCTGGGTCAGCGCTATCTGGCTCTCGGCCCCGGGGACGGCGGCGGCAGCCCGCTGCCTCGTGGCGGCACCATCGCGGTCGACCGGACCGCTCCGGCGCTGAACCTCACCGACCTGCTGAACGGGTTCCAGCCGCTGTTCGCCGCGCTCACCCCCGACCAGGTGAACCAGCTGTCCGGGTCGCTGGTCGCCGTCCTGCAGGGTGAGTCGGGCCGTACCGCCGACCTCATGACGCAGCTCGCGACGGTGACCTCCAACCTGGCCGGCCGCGACACCGCCATCGACGAGGTCGTCGACAACCTGAGCGTGCTCGCCCAGGCGGTGGGAACGCACAGCGCGCAGCTGGACCAGGTGATCTCGGCTTTCGACTCGGTGAGCGCGGGTCTGGCCGGGAACGCCGGAACGCTCGGGACGGCGCTCGACCGCAGCGCCACCCTCGCGACCTCGGTCGCGGCGCTGCTCGACCAGGCCCAGCCGGCGCTGGGCACGGACATCTCGACCCTCAAGACGGCCAGCGACGGCCTGGCCGCGCAACGGCAGCAGATCGACGCCGTCCTCACCTCCGTGCCGGGCCTGCTCACGTCGCTCGACAAGATCGCGTCGCACGGCTCGTGGCTCCAGGTGTACGTCTGCGACCTGAGCACCCAGATCTACGGCAACGCGTCGCTCCCCGGCGCCGCGCAGCTCGACCAGGTTCCCGGGCTGGCCCAGCTGCTGGCCCCGGTGCTCGGCAAGGCGACGCTGCCGCTGAAGTTCCCGGCCGGCGCCGTCGGCGACCAGTCCCTGCACACGAGGAACTGCTCGTGAAGCGATTCTCCGAGCGCCGCCCGCTGCTCGTCGCCCTCGCCGCGGCGGTGGTTCTCGTGCTCGCCGGCTGGCTGGTCCTCGAGGCGCCGCAGCTGCTCGGGAACGGCCGCACCTACCACGCATACCTGAGCGGTGCGGGTGGCCTCATCGACGGCAACGAGGTACGGGTGTCCGGCGTCGACGTCGGCGAGGTCAAGCACCTGGAGATCCACGGCGCCGCGATCGAGGTGACGTTCACCGTCGACCGGTCCGTACACGTCGGCGCGGACTCGCGGGCGGACGTGGAGGTCCTCTCCCCGCTGGGCAACGAGTACCTCGCGGTCACCCCGAAGGGCAGCGCCCCGCTCGCCGGTCCGATCCCACTCGACCACACGTCCGTACCCAAGACCCTCGTCCAGACGTTCAACCAGGCGGGCAACCTCGTAGGCAAGATCGACACACAGCAGCTGTCCGCCGCGATCGCCGATGCCGGCCTCGTCGCCGGCACATCCGCGTCCCAGACCCACACGGCACTCACCGCCATCGCCGAGCTCTCCGGCTCGCTCGCGCAGCACCAGCAGCAGCTCGCAACCCTCCTGCAGTACGGCACCCAGATCACCCAGGTGCTCGACCGGCGCAAGGCCGACATCGTCGCGGTCATGGGGCAGGCCGACACCGTGCTCCAGGTGGTCAACGCCCGGCGCCAGGCCATCGCCAACCTGCTGACGTCGACCACCGAGCTGAGCAAAGAGCTGTCGGCGATCCTCGACACCAACCGGACCGAGCTGGCGCCGCTCATCGCGGACCTCCAGCAGGTGTCCGCGGTGCTGTCGAAGGACAGCGCGTCGATGGGGAAGATCGTCCCCTACCTCGCCGCGTTCGACCGCTACACCGCCAACGCGACCGGCAACGGCCTCTACACCGACCTGCTCTCGCCCACGCTCCTCATCCCCGACAACCTCGTCGCCCAGTGCGGCACACCCGCGGGGTGCCCGCGATGAGGCGCAGATCGGCCGTGCTCGCCGCCGCGGTCCTCGCCACCGCGCTCGGCCTCGGCTGCACGTCGTGTTCCGGGTCCGAGCCGACCACCACGATCACGGCCGAGTTTCCCTCCGCACCAGGGCTTTTCGTGGGCAACCACGTGGACGTACTCGGTCTGCCGGTCGGCACGATCACGAAGGTGACGCCCTACCCCGGCCACGTCGAGGTCGTGATGTCGGTACGGCACAGCCAGAAGATCCCCGCCAACGCCACCGCCGTGCTCATGGCCCCCGGCGTCGTCAACGACCGGTTCGTGCAGCTCGAGCCGGCGTACGACGGCGGCCCCTTCCTGCACACCGGCGACGCGCCCATCCCCGAGTCCCGTACCGCCATCCCGCTGACGACCGACGCGATCGTGGCGACGCTCGACAACCTGGTCCGCGCCATCGGACCGACGGCCACCGGCAAGGGCAGTGCCGCAACGGCACTGCACCAGCTCGCGGATGCCCTGCGCGGCAACGGTTCCGCGATCCACCAGACCATCACGAGCGCCAGCCAGCTGCTCGGCGCGCTGGCCAAGAACGGTCCGGGCATCGCCCAGTCGCTCCAGGGCGCTGACGCGATCGCGCGCACGCTGGCCGACAACGACACCCTGTACACGCAGCTCACCAACGACCTCGGCCAGGCAACCCAGGCCCTGGCGGCCGACAGCCCGCAGCTCGGCGCCGCCTTGTCGTCGCTCCAGCAGACGCTCGGGCAGGTCGTCGCCTTCATCAGCCAGAACAAGACGGGCATCGCGTCGATCGTGACCAACCTGCAGCAGGCCACGGCCGCGGTCAGTGCCGACCAGTCGGCGCTGGTCGAGATGTTCGACACCGGTGCGCTCTCGATGTCCAACTTCGCCGCCACGGTCGACAGCTCCTACCCGTACGGCCCGGTGGAACGTGCCCGCTTCGACCCGGTCAGCTCGGAGGCGCCGTTCATCACCGCGGTGTGCGGCGACCAGGCCGAGATGTACCAGCGCCTGCTGCGGCTGATCCTCAGCGGCGGCGGCCAACCCGTGGCGAGCCCGGTCGACCTGGCCTGCTCGGCGGACGCGTCCCTCGCCGCCGAGCCGCCCCCGCCCGGCGCCCCCGACACCAGCAACATCACGCTGGCCGCGATGCTGGCTGCGGGTACCCGATGATGCCGACCCGACAGCGGGTGCGCCTGCCGCGCTGGCTCGCGGTCGCAGTCCTGGTGGTCGGGCTCGCGCTCGGCCTGTCCGGCTGCCGGTTCAGCCTGCAGGGCCTCCCCCGCCCCGGCGGGCTCAGCGGGCCGCACTACCGCATCACCGCGCAGTTCGACAACGTGCTGAACCTGCCCATCGGCGCGCAGGTCCGGGTCGGCGACGGATCGGTCGGCCAGGTCGAGTCGATCTCGACCCAGGGCTACCTCGCCATCGTGAACATGGACATCCGCCGGTCCGTGGCACTGCCCGTCGGGACGACGGCGCAGGTACGGTTCGACTCCCCGCTGGGGTCGGAGTTCGTGCAGCTCACCCCGCCGACGAACGGCCCACCCCTCGGTGACGGCGCCACCATCACGGTCGCCCACACCGGCACGGCGCCGACCGTCGAGGACACCTTCGCGGCCCTGTCGTACGTGCTGAACGGCGGCGGCATCCAGCCGCTCGGCGTCATCGTGCGCGAGCTGAACACGGCACTCGACGGGCACCAGGCGCAGGCCCGGCAGCTGATCGAGGACCTGGACTCGACCCTCGGCGTGCTGGCCGCGCACACCACCGACCTCGACCACGCGATCGACACCCTGCGGACGGTGTCCCAGCAGCTCGGGTCCGGCGCGGGCGTAGTCGGCGCCGGCCTCGCCGCCGCCGCGCCCGCCATGACGGTGCTCGCCGACCAGACTGACGCGTTCAACCACCTCACCGCCGACGTGTCGCAGCTGGCAGCCGTGGCCCAGCAAGCCGTCGACAGCAGCGGCCAGAACACCGTCGACGACGTCCGCGCGCTCGTGCCCGTAGCCCAGCAGCTAGCCGCCCTCAGCACCGGCCTGGGGCCGGCGCTCCAGGCGATCGCGACCTTCGCGCAGAAGCTGCCCACGGCCGTTCCCGGCGACTACCTGCAGCTGTCGGCACTGGTGAAGGGCTACCTCCAGAACGGCGCCGTCCCGTCCCAGCCTGCGACCACCGGCGGCACCGTGCCCGTCGCCGGAAGCGCGGGCGCCGTGTCCCTGCCCGCCCTGTTGGGAGGCGGCTCATGACTCGTGGCATCGCAGTACGGCTGCTGGCGCTCGTCGTCGCCTTCGCCCTCGGCCTCTACTACATCGTGTTCCACGCGCTCGACGTGAGCGCCGGCCCCCAGCCGTACAGCGTCACGGTGACGCTGCCGTCGGCCGGCGGTCTGTACGAGCATGCGAGCGTCACCTACCGCGGCGTGCTCGTGGGGACGGTCCGCTCGGTGCGGCTGACGGCGAGCGGTGTCGTGGTCACGGCCGCCGTCAAGCACCGCTTCCGGATCCCGCAGGACGTGACGGTCCACGTGCACGACCTGTCCGCAGCGGGCGAGGAGTACCTCGACTTCGTCCCGACGGCGGCCACCGGTCCGTACCTGCACGCCGGCAGCGTCGTGACCGGCACCGCCTCGTCGATCCCGACCCAGGTCGGCACCCTGCTCGAGGATGTGGGACGGCTGAGCGCCACCGTCTCGCCGCAGGACCTCTCGACCGTCACGACCGAGCTCGGCACCGGTCTCGGCGGCACCGGCGACGACCTGCAGTCGATCGTGCAGGACACGCTCGCGCTGGTCCACGACCTGGACCCGGTACGGCCCGCGACCATCGACCTGATCGGCACCGGCACCCGGCTGCTTCCGTCCATCGCCGCCAGCGGGCAGAGCCTTACCGCGTTCGCCACCGGGCTGCAGACCCTGTCGGCCCAGCTGGCGGCGTCGGACGTCGACGTGAGCAAGCTGCTCGCGGAGGGATCCCCGGCGGCACAGCAGGTGCAGAGCCTGCTGACGAGCACGCAGGCGCAGCTGACCGCCTGGCTGCGCGACTCGGACACGGTCGCAGCACTCGGCGCCGCCCGACAGCCCGCCTGGAACGCGCTGCTGAGCGTGCTGCCGACGTTCGGGAGCCTGCTCGCCAGCACCGTCAGCGGTGGCCGCCTGCAGACCTTCATCTACATCAACAACGACGGCCCGGTGTGCAGCTACGGCGGCACCATCCCGGTGCCCACCGCGGCAACCGGCGCGCCGGACCTCAACCGGCACTGCACCGCGACCGGACCGAACCTCGAGCAGCGCGGCGCGCAGAACGCACCTCGACCGTGACCCGCTCGTTGAGCACCGACGAACGACCCGGAGGAGACCCGATGCCCCAGGCGACCGACGAGACCGACGACACCGCCGCGACGACCGCGGACCGGCCGACGGCGGCCGACGCCTTCCGCGACCTGATCCACCGCGCCCAGCAGACCGACGCCGAGACGGCCGAGGCCGAGGCCCCGCCGGTCGACGCCGAGCCGAGCCCGGCCACCGCGGCGCCACCGCGCGTCTCCCCGCGGCGCCGGGTCCTGCGAGCCGCTCTGGCGGGAGCCACCGCCCTCGCGCTGGTCGCGGCCGTCGTGCTCGCCGTCCTGTACGGCCTCGCGGACGCCCATCACCGTGCCGTCACCTCCGCGGAACGCGCGGCGACCGTGGCGGCCCGGCAGGACGCCGTCTTCATCAGCTCGTACGACTACCGGTCGCTGGACCAGGCGTTCGGCCGCGTCACCGCCAACGCGACGGGGTCGTTCAAGGACGACTTCGCCAAGACCAGCAAGGCGCTCGAGCCGACCATCACCTCCGCCAAGGCCGTGGCGACCGGCACCGTCCAGGACATCGCCGTGCAGAGCGGCGGCACGTCCTCGGTGGTGCTGCTGGCGTTCGTCGACCAGAAGCTCACCACCGGCGCGAGCACCACCCCTCAGGTCGTCACGAACCGGCTCGTCATCACCATGACCAAAGAGCACGGCCGCTGGCTGATGAGCAACGTCGTCACCGTCTGACGATCGGCGCACCCGCTCAGGTGGGCAGCGGGCCGGGCACCTCGGTGTCGGGGAAGTACGTCCGGTGCCGCGCGCCCGTCACCTCGTAGATCGCCGTTCCCTCGCGGCCATCCCCGGTGCGGACGCGCATGAGCGAGAGCCCCCCGCGGTGGTACGGCTCGTACGGGCGCGCGAAGGTGCCATCCGCCTCGACCTCCACCGTCCGCCCGTCCGCCAGCTCGAACCGGGCGTGGCCGGCGAGGCCGGCCACCGCCTCGCCACCCTGGCCGTACGAGGCCGGCGCGCCGTCGGCGCCCAGCCAGCGCAGGTCGTGCCGGAACCCGGTCAGCGGCACCGGCTCGCTGCCGTCGGCTCCGGCCCAGCAGCCGTCCGTGTAGACGTGCGCGCCGTTCTCGAGCTCCCAGTGCCACACACCGAGGAACCCGTCCTCGAGCTGGATCTGGAGCCACATCCACAGCGGGCACCGGCCGTGGTCGCGCACCCCCCACGAGTGGTCGCGCTGGCCCACCCAGCCGTCCACCTCGACGGTCCGGCCGTTGACCGTGTACGTGCCGGAGTAGACGCCGGACTGGAGCAGGTGGCGCTGGTCCCAGATCAGCTCGTCGCCGGCGTACATGGTCCCCCGGCGCAGCCCGTAGGCGGCCGTCCGGGCCCGGAAGGTCAGGTCGACGCCGATCACCGAGTCGTCGGGGTCGGCCCAGAGATGCAGCTCGCGCAGCGGCTCCACGACGTCGATCCGCGCGCCCGGCATCGCGGTGGTGTGCGGATCGCCGTCGTACGCGCGCTCGTGGCCGCCGATCAGCTGCTCCCCCGCGACCCGGCCCATCTGCAGGGCGTCCATCCGCTCGCGCGCGGGGTAGCGCGCCATCGTGACGAAGACGGCGTCACCCTCGCCGGACGGGTCGTGGACGTCGAAGAAGTAGCTCTCCCGCCAGTGCGGGTGCGGGCGGTCGACGGCGCCGATCGGCTCGGGCACCTGGTGCACGAAGTACTCGTCCCACGGGGTGAGGTCGCTGGCCACCGGCCCAGCCTGCCCTATCGGCTCGGACCGGCTCGCTCAGGGCTGCCGGTCGTCGGCGTCGCCCACGACGTCCTCGACCCGGGCGATCTCGGTCGCGACCGGCTTGGGCTCGACCGGGCCGACGGGCTCGGCCCGGCGGAAGCTCGGCGGCAGCAACCACCGCGGCCGGACCACGCGCAGCCGGATGACCCGCTCGGGGTCACGGGCCTCCTGCAGGTCCTTGAGGCGGCCGGCCAGCAGCATCGTCAGCGAGACCATGCCGATGATGCGGCTGGGGTCGTCGCGGGCCACCACGGGCATCCGGTCGATCTCGTTGCCGGCCATCCGTACGGCGACCTCGCGCAACGTCTCGTCCGGGTTCGCGACGATCGGCTCGGCGATCCGCAGGTCGCCGACGTGGGTGTCGCCGGACTCGGCATAGACGGCGGACTCCAGCTGGGTACGCGTGACGACGCCGAGCAGGCGGTCGCCGTCGCCCACGATCGGGTACAGCATCTGCCGGCGGAAGCTCACCGTGGCCGGGTTCCGGTCGGAGATCGTGCGCAGCGCCTCGGCGGCGGACAGATCGGACTCGAAGGTGAGCAGGTCGGTCTCCATCACCTCGCCGACGAACAGGATCTCCAGCGGGTCGACGTCGTACTCGCGGGTCAGGTGGTAGCCGTGCCGGGCGATCTTCTCGGTGAGCACCGAGCGCTTGAGGATCAGGACCGAGACCGCGAACGCCGCGGATGCTCCGATGATGAGCGGCAGGACGGCGTCGAACCGGTGGGTGAGCTCCAGGGAGAAGATCACGCCGGTGAACGGCGAGCGCATGACGCCACCGAGCACGCCCGCGAGCGCGACCAGGGACCAGAAGCCCGGGGCGACGCCCGGGAAGATGTAGGCAGCGAGTGCGCCGAGCGCGCCACCGATCATGAACATCGGCGCGAGAATGCCGCCGGAGGTTCCCGACCCCAGCGACAGCGCCCAGATCGCGGTCTTCACGATCAGGATGCCGATGACCAGCTTGAGGCCGATCGAGCCGTCCAGCTCGGCGCCGATGATCTGATAGCCGACGCCGAGAGCCTGGGGCACGATCAGGCCCCCGATGCCGATGATCACGCCACCGATGGCCGGCCACCACATCCAGTGCAGCTGCTGACGCCGCCACCGCAGCTTTCCGTAGCCGTCCTCCGCCGCGTAGACCAGGGCGGTGGCGATGACCGCGAGCAGGCCACCGCTGACGCCGAGGGCGGCGCAGAGCAGGTAGTCGACGGCGTTCAGGTGCAGCGGGACCAGCGGCACCGCGAACAGGACGTGCCGGCCGAGCAGCGGGTAGCGCACCACCGTGGCCATGCTCACCGCGGCGGCGACCGGCACGTAACTGCGCGGCCGCCACTCGAACAGCAGCAGCTCGACGGCGAGCATGAGCGCCGAGAACGGCGTGTTGAAGGTCGCCGCCATGCCGCCGACGGAGCCGGCGACCAGCAGCGTCTTGCGCTCGTCCGCGGTGAGCCGCAGGAACTGGGCGAACAGCGACCCGAACGCGCCGCCCGTCATGATGATCGGTCCCTCCGCGCCGAAGGGGCCACCGGTTCCGATGGTGACCGCCGACGCGACGGGCTTGAGGATCGAGACCCGGGGGGAGACCTTGCTGCCGCCGAGCAGGATCGACTCGATGGCCTCGGGGATGCCGTGCCCGCGGATCTGCTCCGAGCCGTACCGGGCGAGCACGCCGACGACGAGCCCGCCCACGACCGGGGCGAACAGGATGACCAGCGGGCTGGAGTGCCCGCCGCTCGGGAGCACCAGCTTGTCGTCGAGCCGCTCGTAGAAGATCGCGTTGGTGATGAGCCCGATCAGCCGCAGCAACGCCCACGCGACGCAGGCGCTGACCGCGCCGACGGGGATCGCGAGCGCCGTGATCAGCAGCATTCGCGGTTGCGTGGTGAAGTCGCCGAGACGGGACAGATCCCGCACCGGGGCCGGGGCCGCGCCCGCGGCGCGCGGCAGGGACGACGAGGACACCGGACCGCCACTTCTGCTCGACATCTGCCCGAGCAAACAGAGCCGCGATAAATATCGCGGGACGACGTATTAGGCTACCAGCGAGGAGCAGCCCCGCTCGCCACTCCGCGCCGGACGCGGTCACGGACGCGCGGTGGCGAAGGAGGACGGGTGCCAGGCCTCTCCGACAACGACTACGCGCTCCTTCTGGGGTTCCGCACGCAGCTGCGGCGGTTCGACCGCTGGAGCCGGGACCAGGCGGCCGCCGTCGGGCTGACCCAGGCGCAGCACCAGCTCCTTCTCGCGGTGCGCGGTCACGACGGTGGCCGCGGCGACGGGCGCGGTCCGACCATCGGCGACATCGCCGACTACCTGCTGGTCCGCCACCACTCGGCCGTGGAGCTCGTCGACCG
Organism: Mycobacteriales bacterium; assembly: GCA_036379355.1. Lineage (GTDB taxonomy): Bacteria > Actinomycetota > Actinomycetes > Mycobacteriales > CAJCIY01 > CAJCIY01. The sequence continues at coordinate 20,577 of DASVGV010000024.1, forward strand.
GGTGGTCGAGCTCGGCCTCGTCGCCCGGGAGGGCGACGCCGACGACCATCGCATGGTCCACGTCGTGCTCACCGAGGAAGGGCAGGCACGCATCAAGTCGCTGACCGCGATCCACCTCGACGAGCTGCGCCGGCTCGGTCCCTCGCTCGAGGCGCTCGTGGCCGGGCTGCCTGACCCGGTGACCTGAGCCGGTCAGACCGTTCCGGTGGCGAGCTGCAGTAGCAGGCTCGTCACCGCAACCGCCGCCCACAAGGCTGCGCCCAGGACCAGCGGGCGCGGACCGGCCGCCCGGAGCCGGTCCGGCCGGGTGCTCAGGCCGATGCCGCTCAGCGCGACGGTGATGAGGAAGGTGCTCGTCGTGGTGAGCGGGCCGTGCCAGCCGCCGGGCACGAGGCCCGCCGTGTCCACCGCGCTCGCCACGAGGAACCCGATGAGGAACAGCGGGAACATCCGCCGCCAGGGCAGCCGGCGCAGGCGTGCCGCGGCCGATCCGCCGGACTCGAGGGCCGGCGCGCGCCGGCCGGCGATCGCGCCCAGCGCCACACAGATCGGGATGATCATCAGGCTGCGGGTGAGCTTCACGACCACGCCGTAGTTGGCCGCCGCCGTGCCGTACGTCGTCGCCGCCGCGACCACGGACGAGGTGTCGTTGATCGCCGTTCCCGACCACAGCCCGAACGCGTGCTGCGACAGTCCCAGGGCGTGACCGAGCGCGGGGAAGAGCAGCACGGCCGCCACGTTGAACGTGAAGATCGTCGCGATCGCGTACGAGACCTCCGCGTCCGCGGCGCCGATGACCGCCGTCACCGCCGCGATCGCCGAGGCACCGCAGATTCCCGTGCCGACGCCGATGAGCGTGCGGGTGTTGCCGCGCACGCGCAGCAGCCGTCCGAGCAGGACCGCCCCGCCGAGCGCCACCGTCAGGGTTCCGAGCATCACGGGAAGCGACGAGGCACCGGTGTGCGCGACGCGCGTCAGCGACAGGCCCGTCCCCAGCAGCACGATCGACAGCTGCAGGACCGCCCGGCCGGCCACCGCCGCGCCCGGGTCGAGGACCGCCGCCCGGTCGGCGACGGCGCGGCGCACGGCGACGGCGGTCAGGACCCCGAGCACGATCCCGAACACGGGCCCGCCGACGATCGGCAGCAGGTGGCCGAACCCGGTCGCGACCGCGGCGATCGCCACGGCCACGGCGAGGCCGGGCAGCACCGGCCGCCAGCGCGTCAGGACCGCGGGCGCGGGGCGGGCGGCGAGGTCGGCGGTCACGGCCCCTACGCTGGCCGACCGGCCGGCCCGCCGCTAGAGGCAGATCCGGGATGAGGTCATAAGGTTCGCTCATGCCCCTGCCGCGGCACGTGCCCGAGCTCGCGACGCTCGACCTGCTGGTGAGCGTCGCCACCACCGGCAGCCTCGGCCGGGCGGCGGTGCTGCACGGCATCACCCAGCCCGCCGCCAGCCAGCGCCTCCAGACGCTCGAGCGCCGGGTCGGTCTGCCGCTGCTCGTCCGGACACCGGCCGGGTCGCACCTCACGCCCGCAGGCGAGAGCGTCGTCGAATGGGCCCGGCCGGTGCTCGAGGCGGCCGAGCAGCTGGCGACCGGCGTCGACGCGCTGCGCGGCAGCCAGAGCGACCGCGTCCTGGTCGCCGCCTCGCTCACGATCGCCGACGAGCTGTTCCCGCGCTGGCTGGCCGCGCTGCAACAGCAAGACGCCGGCGCGGTCGTCTCGCTGCGGGTGGCGAACTCGGCAACCGTGGTCGAGCTGGTCCGTGCCGGAACCGTCGCGGTCGGCTTCGTCGAGGGGCCGTCGGCGCCCGCGGACCTGCGAGCCCGCACCGTCGGCCACGACGAGCTGGTGGTGGTGGTCCGCCGCGGCCACCCGTGGGCGGCCCGGCGCCGGCCGTTGCCGGCCGCGACGCTCGCCGCCGCCCGGCTGGCGGTCCGCGAGCCCGGGTCGGGCACCCGGGAGGCGTTCGAGCAAGCGCTGGCCGCCTGCGGTCTCGAGGTTCACGCCGGGCTGGAGCTCGGGTCCACCGCGGCGCTCAAGGCCGTCGCGGTCGCCGGCGAGGAGCCGGCCGTCCTCAGCCGGCTGTCGGTCGCCCCCGAGCTCGCCGACGGGCGGCTGGCCGCCGTCGCCGTCGACGGGGTCGACCTGCGCCGCACGCTGCGGGCGGTCTGGTCGCGCGACCATCCGCCCGCCGGCAACGCGGCCGCACTCGTCGCCGTCGCGGCCCGCGCGGGCGTGCCCGGCGGGCAGGCGGGTAGGCGATCGACATGGACACGTTCACGCTGACCGACCTGTACGCGGGCTCCCCGCCCTTCGCGTCCGTCTACCTCGACACCGAGAGCGACGTCGCCGACGCGGCCGCGCGCCTGGAGACCCGCTGGAAGGACGTCCTGCGCGACCTGCGCGACGCCGGCATCGGGCCGCCCGCGGTCGAGGCGCTCACCGGCGCGCTCGGGGAGCACGGGGCCGGCGGGACCCGCGTGTTGCTCGCCGACGCCGACGACGTGGTCTACGCGCGCAGCTTTCCCGAACCGACCGACACGACGACCGTACGGACCGGTCCGCTGCCGCACCTGCTGCCGCTGCTCGAGCTCGCCCAGTCGCGGCTACCGCACCTCGTGGTGCTCACCGACCGCAGCGGCGCCGACCTGTTCTCGTTCACCGACGAGCCGGTCGCCGACTCGTCCAGCACCGTCGAACCCGAGGTGTGGCCGGTGCACAAGGTCAACCCCGGCGGCTGGCAGACGCACCGGTTCCAGCACGTCGTCGAGGAGGAGTGGCACAAGAGCGCGCGCGACATCGCCGGGCACGTGACCCGGCTGGCCGACCGTACGCGCGCACGCGTCGTGTTCGTGGCCGGCGACGTGCACGCCGTCGGCCTGCTGCGCAAGGAGCTGCCCGTACACGTGGCCGACCTCGTCCACGAGATCGACGGCAGCCGGCATCCGGACGGCTCTGCCGACGAGATCGAGAGCCAGGTCGCGGCCGCCCTGTCGGCGACCGTGCTCGCCGACCTGGACGAGCGGCTCGAGGCGCTCCAGACGTACGTCGGCCGCGGGGAGAAGTCGGCCGCGGCCGACGAGGTGGCGCTCAAGGGCGTCGACGGGGTAGGAGCCACTGTCGAGGCGCTCCAGCGCGCGCAGGTCGAGACACTGCTGCTGTCGGACGCGCTCGAACGTGACGATGCGCAGGCGCCGCTGGTCTACGGGGCGGATGCCACCGCCATCGCGCTGTCGCCGCGCGACCTCACCCGGCTCGGCGCCGACCCGGTCGGCTCCGCGCCCCAGTCGGACGTGCTGGTACGGGCGGCACTGCTCACCGGCGCCGACGTGCGGGTCGTGCCCGCGACGCACCCGGCCTGCCCGACCGACGGGGTGGGTGCGCTGCTGCGCTTCTCGGTGACGACCTGATCGGGGTCAGTACGACGGCGCCGGAGGCAGGCCGAACACCTGCTCCAGCGTCACGATGTTCCGGTCGTGCATGTACGTCGCGAGCGGCACGTCGACCCACCGCAGGTGCCAGGGCTCGTACT
>DASVGV010000025.1:0-17464 GCA_036379355.1 Mycobacteriales bacterium
GGGCTGCCCTCCCCTTCGCTCACCGTCACCGTCGCCCCGTCCCCGCTCGCCGTCGGTCGCGCACGATCTCACCGAGCGCGTGCGCGAGCGCCGTCGGATCGTGCTGGTCGGGCCGGTCGCGGCGGGCGAGCGGCGCGAGGAGCACGCGTGCACCGACGTCCTCGGCAGCGGCGGTGAGGCCCCCCATCAGACCATGCCTGTCCAGTACCGCGGAGACGTCGGCGACGACGAGGTCGAGCGTCAGGTCCGGAGCGTGGCTGGCCAGCACCTCGATGTGCGACTCGGGGGCGAATCCCTCGGTCTCGCCCGCCTGGGCCGTCAGGTTCAGGACAAGGACGCGGAACCCCGGACTCGCGGCGACGGCCGCCCCCAGCTGCGGGTGGATCAGGTGCGGCAGGACGGACGTGAACAGCGAGCCCGGCCCGAGGACGACCACGTCGGCCAGCGCCAGCGCCTCCAGGGCCTGCGGGCAGGCGGGCGCCTCGGCGGGAACGAGACGAACGGTGAGCACCTGCCCCGGCGTCGTGGCCACGGCGACCTGGCCGGACACGACGACCGGGCCGTCCGGCTCGAGGCCCAGGACGTCGGCCTCGATCGCGAGCGGCTGCGTCGACATCGGCAGGACCCGGGTCCCCGCCGCCAGCCCGAGCATCCGGCCGGCCGCGTCCAGCGCCGTCACCGGATCCGCGCCCGTCTGCATCAGGGCGGCGAGCAGCAGGTTGCCGACCGAGTGTCCGGCCAGCCCGTCGTCACCGGGTGGCAGGCGGTGCTGGAACGCGTCCCGCAGGCGGACGCTGTCGGACTCGCTGCCGGCGAGCGCGGCCAGGGCCATCCGCAGGTCGCCGGGTGGCAGCAGGCCGTACGCGGCGCGCAGCCGGCCACTGGACCCGCCGTCGTCGGCCACGGTGACGACGGCGGTGAGACGGTCGGTGACCTGACGCAGCGCGGCCAGCGAGGCCGCCAGCCCGTGACCGCCGCCGAGCGCCACCACCGGCGTGTCGCGCGGTTGGGATGCGCGCGGCTCGGTCACTCGCGCCCCAGGTCTCGGTGCACCACCCGCGTCGGGATGCCCGCCGTCTCCAGGCGGCGGCCGATCTCGTCCGCCATGACGACGCTGCGGTGCTTCCCGCCGGTGCAGCCGACGGCGAGGGTGAGGTAGTGCTTGCCCTCCCGGGCGTACCCGTCGGTCAGCGACAGCAGCAGCCGGGTGTAGTCGTCCGCGAACGCGACCGCGCCCGGCTGGGCGAGGACGTACGCACGCACCGGTTCGTCCCGTCCGGTGTGCTCGCGCAGCTCGTCGACCCAGTGGGGGTTGGGCAGGAACCGGCAGTCGACCACCAGGTCGGCGTCGACCGGCAGGCCGTACTTGAACCCGAAGCTCACGACCGTCGCCACGAGCGGCTCGAGGTCCTTGCTGCCGAAGGCCTGCTCGATGACCTGGTGCAGCTCGTGGACGTTGAGCGTGCTCGTGTCGACCACGAGATCGGCGTCCCCGCGCAGGTCGCGCAGCAGCTCGCGCTCGGTCTCGATCCCGTCGACGAGCCGCCGGCCGGCGGCCAGCGGGTGCGGCCGGCGGTTGCTCTCGAACCGCCGGACGAGGGTCTCCTCGCTGGCCTCGAGGTACAGCACCCGTGGCAGGACGGCCTTGCGGTCGAGCGCGTCGAGCGCCATCCGCAGGTCCCGGAAGAAGCCGCCGCCGCGGACGTCGACCACGACGGCTACCCGGCTCACGCCGCCGTCGCTGCGGCCCGCCAGGTCGGTCATGGTGGCCAGCAGCTGCGGCGGCAGGTTGTCGACCACGAACCAGCCGAGGTCCTCCAGGCACTTGGCCGCCGTCGACCGGCCCGCCCCCGACAGCCCCGTGACGATCGTCAGCTGCAGCGGTGCGGCGCTCATGGCGGCAACACCTCACCGGTCGCCGCGTCGACGGCCGGCGCCGGCTCGTCGGCGTGCAGGGCCGCGACGACGCTGGCCGCGGTCGCCGGCCCGAGGCCGGGAACCGCGGCGACCTCCTCTGTTGTGGCCGCGCGCAGCTTCTTCACCGAGCCGAAGTGTCGCAACAACGCCTTGCGGCGGGTGTCCCCGAGGCCTGGTACGCCGTCGAGCGCCGATGCGGTCATCGACCGCGACCGCCGCTGGCGGTGGTAGGTGATGGCAAACCGGTGTGCCTCGTCGCGTACGCGCTGAAGGAGGTAGAGGGCCTCCGACGTGCGCGGCAGGATGACCGGGTCGGCGGCCAAGGGAAGCCAGACCTCCTCGAGCCGCTTGGCCAGGCCACAGAGCGCCACCGGCTCCGGACCCGCGTCCACGCCGAGGTCGTGCATCGCGCGCCGGGCGGCCTCGACCTGTGGCGGGCCGCCGTCCACCACCACCAGCTGGGGCGGGTAGGCGAACGTGCGCGGGCGGCCGGTCTCGGGGTCGATCGGACCGGCCGCGGATCTCTCGGCGCCGGCGCCCTCCTGCTGCAGGCGCCGGAACCGCCGCGTGATCACCTCGTGCATCCACGCCGTGTCGTCGTTGCCGTCCACGCCCTTGAGCGCGAAGCGGCGGTACTCGGACTTGCGCGGAAGGCCGTCCTCGAACACCACCATGCTGGCCACGACATCGGTCCCCTGCACGTGACTGACGTCGTAGCACTCGATCCGCAGCGGCGCCGTCGGCAGGTCGAGCGCCTCCTGCAGGTCGGCCAGGGCCCGGCTGCGCGCCGACAGGTCGCTGGCCCGCTTCAGCTTGTGCTGCTGGAACGACTCCTGGGCGTTGCGCTCGACGGTCGCCAGCAGCGCCCGCTTGTCACCTCGCTGCGGGACACGGATCAGCACCCGCGACCCACGCAGGGACGAGAGCCAGTCCTCCAGCGCCTTGGCGTCAGCGGGCAGGGCAGGAACCAGCACCTCGCGTGGGATGTCCCGCTCGCGCGCCGGCCGGCGTCGTCTCGGCGCGTCCGGTCCCGGCCGGTACGCCGCCGCGTCGTGCACCGGGTCGAGCAGGTCCACCGTCCCCGACCCCGCGACCGGACGGTGGCCGTGCGCACCGCGCTCGGCCGAGGCGCCCGCGTCCAGCGCCGCCTGCGCCTGCTCGTCGGTCAGCTCCGAGCCGTACACCTGCTCGAGGAACTGGCCGACCAGCGCGCCCGTGTCGAGGTCCTCGACGACGTCGACGACCCAGCCACGCTGCCCGCGGACCCGCCCCGCACGGACGTAGAACACGGCGACCGCCGCCTCCAGGGCATCGGACGCGAGCGCGATCACGTCCGCGTCGGTGCCGTCCCCGAGGACGACCGCCTGCTTCTCGACCGCGCGCTGCACGGCGCCGAGGTCGTCGCGCAGGCGGGCCGCACGCTCGTACTCCTGGTCCTCGGCCGCCCGCCGCATCTCACCCTCGAGCCGCTTGACGAGCTGGTCGGTGTGGCCGGCCATGAAGTCGCAGAAGTCGTCGACGATCTCCCGGTGCTCCTCGGCCGACACCTGGCCGACGCAGGGGGCGCTGCACTTGTCGATGTAGCCCAGCAGGCAGGGCCGGCCGACCTGCCGGTGCCGTCGGAAGACCCCGGCCGAGCACGTCCGGGCGGGGAAGACACGCAGCAACAGGTCGAGGGTCTCGCGGATCGCCCACGCGTGCGCGTACGGACCGAAGTAGCGCACGCCCGGACGCTTGGTGCCGCGCATGACCTGCAGGCGCGGGTACTCCTCCCCCACCGTCACGGCGAGCCACGGATAGGACTTGTCGTCGCGGTAGCGGATGTTGAAGCGCGGGTCGAACTCCTTGATCCACGCGTACTCGAGCTGCAGCGACTCGACCTCGGTGCGGACGACGGTCCAGTCGACGCCGGCCGCCGTCCGCACCATCGTCTGCGTCCGCGGGTGCAGCTGGTGCAGATCCTGGAAGTACGAGTTCAGCCTGCTGCGCAAGGACTTGGCCTTGCCGACGTAGATCACGCGGCCGTGCTCGTCCCGGAACCGGTAGACGCCCGGCTCGTCGGGGATGCTGCCCGGCGGGGGCCTGTACTGCGCCGGATCCGCCATGGTGACCAGGCTAACCGCGGGCGCGGACGCCGGGCGCCGGGGCGGCGGGTCGCCTGGTGCGCTCCCGCCGGCGGTGGCACCCTCTGCCCTGGTGGACGCACAGCCGGGAGGGGACGACGCCCGGAGCCGACGGCTCCGGCGCGGCGCCGCCGACCCCACGACGCCGGTGCTGCGCTCCGCCGGCCGGAGTCCCGCGGTCTCGGTCGACGCCGAGAGCGGCGCCGTCACCGCGGTGGCCGTGGTGGGCGGGCCGGACGCCGGCCAGGGGCGGCGGGTGATCCTGCGGTTCGGCTGGGAACCTGCGGACCCGCTGGCCGTCGCGATCGACATCGAGACCCGCCCGGACCATCCCGCGCTGCCCCGCGGCCGGTGGGTGGTGCTGCGGGACTTCCTGCGCTACGGCCTGTCCGAACCCACCGGCGACGGCGACGTGCGCATCTGTCCCGCGGTCGAGCAGGGGGTGCCCGTGGTGACGCTGGTGCTGGCCCGGACGGTGCGTCCCTGCACGGTCATCGTGCCGGCGCCTGTGCTGGACGCGTTCCTGCGGCGGACGGAGGCGACGGTGCCGCTCGGGGGTGAGCGGTCGGACGCCCTGGTCGACCAGCTGATCGCCCGGCTGCTCGACTCCTGACCCGCGGCTCTCGGCCCGCACCGCCGGCCGGATCAGCGGGTGCCGGTCTTGGTCGGCGCCCGCTTCGCGCGCGTCTTGCCCCTGCTGACGGCGCGGGGCCCCGCGGGAGCGCTGGCGCGGCCCGCGAGGACCGGGGCCAGGAAGCGCCCCGTGTGGCTGGCGGCGACGGTCGTCAGGTGCTCGGGCGAGCCCTCGGCGACGACGGTCCCGCCGCCGGACCCGCCCTCCGGGCCCATGTCGATGACCCAGTCGGCCGTCTTGATGACGTCGAGGTTGTGCTCGATCACGACCACCGTGTTGCCGTTCTCGACGAGCCGTCCGAGCACGCCGAGCAGCTTGCGGATGTCCTCGAAGTGCAGCCCGGTCGTCGGCTCGTCGAGGATGTAGATCGTCCGGCCAGTCGACCGCTTCTGCAGCTCGCTGGCGAGCTTGACGCGCTGCGCCTCACCACCGGACAGCGTGGGCGCCGGCTGGCCGAGCCGGACGTAGCCGAGGCCCACGTCGACCAGGGTGGTCAGGTGCCGGCTGATCGCCGGCACGGCCTGGAAGAACTCGGCGGCTTCCTCGATCGGCATGTCGAGGACCTCGGCGATGGTCTTCCCCTTGTAATGCACCTCGAGGGTCTCGCGGTTGTAGCGCGCCCCGTGGCAGACCTCGCACGGCACGTACACGTCGGGCAGGAAGTTCATCTCGATCTTGATGGTGCCGTCACCTGCGCAGGCCTCGCACCGGCCGCCCTTGACGTTGAAGGAGAACCGGCCGGGCTGGTAGCCGCGGACCTTCGCCTCCTGGGTCTGCGCGTAGAGCTTGCGCATGTGGTCGAAGACGCCGGTGTAGGTGGCGGGGTTCGACCGCGGCGTGCGGCCGATCGGTGACTGGTCGACGCCGACGACCTTGTCGAGATGCTCCAGACCGGTGACCCGCCGGTGCCGCCCAGGGACCAGGCGGGCACCGTTGATCTTGTTGGCGAGCACCGCGTGCAGGATGTCGTTGACGAGCGTCGACTTGCCCGAACCGCTTACGCCGGTCACGGCGACGAACAGGCCGAGCGGGAACCCGACGGTGAGGTCGCGCAGGTTGTGCTCACGGGCGCTCTCGACCGTCAGCATCCGGTCCGGCTGCGGCTGCCGCCGGATGTCCGGCACCGGGATGCTGCGCCGGCCGGCAAGGTAGGCGCCGGTCATCGACTCGTCGCTCGCCAGCAGGTCGTCGACCGTGCCGCTGACCACCACCGAGCCGCCGTGCTCGCCGGCGCCCGGACCGATGTCGACCACCCAGTCGGCGTGCCGGATGGTGTCCTCGTCGTGCTCGACCACGATCAGGGTGTTGCCGAGATCCCGCAGCCGCAGCAACGTCTCGATCAGCCGGTGGTTGTCGCGCTGGTGCAGACCGATCGAAGGCTCGTCGAGGACGTAGAGGACGCCGACGAGCCCGGCGCCGATCTGGGTGGCGAGCCGGATCCGCTGGGCCTCGCCACCGGCGAGCGTCCCGGCGTTCCGGTCGAGGCTGAGGTAGTCGAGGCCGACGTCGAGCAGGAAGCCGAGCCGGAAGCTGACCTCCTTCAGCACCCGCTCGGCGATCAGCCTCTGGCGGGCGTCTAGCTCGAGCGTGCCGAGGAACTCGGCGCACTCGGCGATCGACAGGCCGCTGACCGCCGCGATCGACCGCCCGCCCAACGTGACGGCGAGCGACTCCTTGCGCAGCCGGGCCCCGTCACAGGCCGGGCAGGGCACCTCCCGCATGTAGCCCTCATAGCGTTCGCGGCTGGTGTCGCTGTCGGCCTCGCTGAACCGGCGCTCGAGGAAGCCGACGACACCCTCGTACGTCGTGTAGTAGCTGCGGGTGCGCCCGTACCGGTTCGTGTAGCGGACGTGCACCTCGGTGTCCGCCCCGTGCAGGATCGCCTTGCGTGCGGCGGCCGGCAGGTCCTCGTACGGGGTGTCCAGGCGGAAGCCGAGGTCGTCCGCCAGCGCCTGCAGCAGCCGGCCGAAGTACTCCTGGTTGTGGCCGCTCGACCACGGGGCGATGGCTCCGTCGGCCAAGGAGAGGGACGGGTCGGGGACGACCAGCTCGGGATCGACCTCCTTGCGGGTGCCGAGCCCCGTGCAGGCGGGGCAGGCGCCGTAGGGCGAGTTGAAGGAGAACGACCGCGGCTCGAGGTCCTCGAACGACAGCCCGCAGTGGTGGCAGGCCAGCTGCTCGGAGTAGCTGCGCTCGCGTCCGGGGTCTTTGGCGGGCAGGTCGACGAACTCCAGGGTGATGAGTCCCTCACCGAGGCGCAGGGCGGTCTCGACCGAGTCGGTGAGCCGGCGCTTCGCGGTCGGCTTGACCGCGAGCCGGTCGACGACCACCTCGATGGTGTGCTTCTTCTGCTTGTCGAGCCGGGGCGGGTCGGTGAGTGCCACCACCGAGCCGTCGACCCGGGCGCGGGCGTAGCCCTGCGTCTGCAGGTCTGCGAACAGGTCGACGTACTCGCCCTTCCGGCCCCGGATCACCGGAGCCAGCAGCTGGAACCGCGTGCCCTCGTCGAGCGTCATGACCTGGTCGACGATCTGCTGCGGTGTCTGCCGGCTGACCGGACGGCCGCAGTTGTAGCAGTGCGGCGTGCCGGCCCGCGCGTACAGCAGCCGCAGGTAGTCGTAGACCTCGGTGATGGTGCCGACGGTGCTGCGCGGGTTGCGGTTGGTCGACTTCTGGTCGATCGACACCGCCGGGCTCAGGCCCTCGATGAAGTCGACGTCGGGCTTGTCCATCTGGCCGAGGAACTGACGAGCGTAGGAGCTCAACGACTCGACGTAGCGCCGCTGGCCCTCCGCGAAGATCGTGTCGAAGGCGAGACTCGACTTCCCGGACCCCGACAATCCGGTGAACACGATCATCGAGTCACGCGGCAGGTCGAGGTGCACGTCGCGCAAGTTGTGCTCACGCGCACCACGGATGATCAGGCGGTCAGCCATCGGCTCGGGAAACACCTCTCCGGTCGGTCACGACCGGCGCCGGAACGGCGGGCCGCCACGCGAGCGTCGCTGGGAGGGGACGTGCTGGGATAGGTCGCAACGCGAGCGCTGCTCCTGCACCATAACGACGGGGTACGACACGAACCTTCCCGACAGCGAGAGGCGGCGGCATGGACACGGTCCCGTACACCGGGCACGTCGAGCAGCGCGGCGCCCCCGCGGGCCGGCAGGTCGGCGGGCTCGGCATCACCAAGCAGTCCGTGGGCCCGATGGACAACAACACGTACCTCCTGACCTGCCTGGCCACCAAGGAGCGGCTCCTGATCGACGCCGCGAACGACGTGGACCGGCTCCCGACCACCGGCGTCGCGACGGTGGTGACCACCCACCAGCACTTCGACCACTGGCAGGCGCTCGAGGCGTACGTCGGCAAGACCGGGGCGCGGACCGTCGCCCACCCCCTCGACGCCGCCGGGCTGCCCGTCGTCCCCGACCTCCTGGTCGAGGACGGCGACACCGTCACCGTCGGTGACGTGGTCCTGTCGGTCATCCACCTGCGCGGCCACACGCCCGGCTCGATCGCACTGCTCTACCGGCCCGAGGGCGAGGCGCCGCAGCTGTTCACCGGCGACTGCCTGTTCCCGGGTGGGGTCGGCAACACCCAGAACGACGCCGAACGGTTCACCCAGCTGCTCGACGACGTGTCGGCGCGCGTGTTCGACGTGCTGCCGGACGAGACGTGGGTCTACCCGGGTCACGGCGACGACACGACGCTCGGCGCCGAGCGCCCCCACCTGGGCGAGTGGCGCGCCCGCGGCTGGTGACCCAACCGGTCCACCCACCCTCCTCGCTAAGGACGGCTCGATGCCCGGCGTCACCATCTCCTCCAGCTACGGCACCGGGGGCAGCATCGTCGCCCCGCTCGTCGCCGAGCGGCTCGGCCTACCCCTCCTCGACCGGGCCATCAGCGCCGGGGTCGCCGCGCAGCTGCGGGTGTCGCTTGCGGAGGCGGAGGACGCCCAGTTCAAACGATCGCGCGCCGACCGCTTCCTCAGCGTGCTGGCGCCGCTGGCCATCGGCGTGCTCAGCACGGGCAGCACGCCGGACGCCGCCGTCCTGGGCGACGCGGCGGCGCCGTTTCGTGAGCAGGCCGAGGCGATCATGCAGGACGCGCTGGCCGCGGGGGCGGTGATCCTGGGCCGCGCGGGGGCGGCCGCGTTCGTCGGCCGGCCCGACGTGCTGCGGGTGCGCCTGTTCGGCTCCAAGAAAGCCCGCGTCGAGCAGGCCGCCCGGCTCCAGGGCGTCGACGTCCCCACGGCCGAGAAGCGCCGCCCTGAGGTGGACGAGGCACGGGCCCAGTACGTCCGCCGCCTCTACGACGTCGACATCGACGACCCGGCGCTGTACGACCTGCAGATCGACAGCACCCGCCTGCCGCCGGAGACCTGCGCCGACCTGGTCGCGTCGGCGTACCGGGCACTGGTCCCGGCGTGACCGAGGCCGCCTCCGCACCGACCGCCGGCCGCCTCACGTTGCGCCCCGTCCGGGAGGACGACGAGGCGGTCTGCCGGCGGGCCCACGAGGAGCTCGCCGCGGACGCCTTCGAGTTCCTCCTCGAGGACCCGGAGCAGCCGTGGCCGGCGTACGTGCGGCGGCTCGACGAGGTGGCGCGCGGCGTTGATCTCGCTCCCGGGCGGGTCGCCATGACGTTCCGGGTGGCCGACGTCGGCGGGCAGGTCGTCGGGCGGACGTCGGTCCGGCACGAGCTCACCGAGTGGCTGGCGCGGTACGGCGGCCACATCGGGTACGGCGTGCGCCCGGCGTACCGCCGTCGCGGCTACGCCACCGAGATCCTGCGGCGATCACTGGCCGTAGCGCGCGGGGTCGGCATCCGGGAGGCGCTGCTGGTCTGCGACAACGGCAACCTCGGCTCCGCCGCCGTGATCGAGCGATGCGGCGGACGGCTCGACGCGGTGGCGCCCGGACCGGAAGGCCACGGCCCGATCCGCCGCTACTGGGTGCCGACGTCCTGAGCGGCTACCAGTGGACGCCACGGAAGACGCGGGCCATGGCAAGCGCGCTCTGGGACAGGATCGCCGGCGGCTGCGGCACTCCTGACCGTCCCGAGCCTTCGCCCTCGCCACGGGCGGCGGTCGAGTCGGGGAACAGCCGGTACGCCTGGTGCAGGATCGCGTCGACCGCCTTCGGCACCAGCGCGTACGACACCTCCCCGATGGTGCCGAGCGTGGTCCCCACGTGCTTGGGCTTGCGCTCCAACGCCCGGACGATCATCGCCGCCGCCTCGTCGGGGCTGATCGTCGGGAACGCGTCGTAGATCTTGGTGGGAGCGATCATGGGCGTCCTCACCAGGGGCATGTGCACGGTCGTGAACGTGACGTGGTCGCCCCAGGTCTCGCTCGCCACGACGCGCGAGAACGCGTCGAGCGCCGCCTTGGACGCGACGTAGGCGCTGAACCGCGGCGGGTTGGTCTGCACACCGATCGAGCTGATGTTGACGATGTGGCCGAACCGGCGCTCGCTCATGTGCGGCAGTAGCCGCAGGATCAGCCGGATGGCGCCGAAGTAGTTGAGGGCCATCGTCCGTTCGTAGTCGTGGAACCGGTCGTACGACAGCTTCACCGACCGGCGGATCGACCGGCCGGCGTTGTTGACCAGCATGTCGATGCCGCCCTCGTGGTCGGCGACCAGCTGCTTGACGAGGGCGTCGACCGACTCGGCCTGGGTGACGTCACAGGAGTAGACGTGTGCCTCGCCGCCGGCGGTCTCGATCTCCTTGCGCAGCTCCTCGAGCTTCTCCGTCGAGCGGGCGACCAGGATCGGGATGCCGCCGCGCCCGGCCACCATCAGCGCCGTCGCGCGGCCGATCCCGGAGGAGGCGCCGGTGATGACGACGGTTCGGCCGGCGAGGGGTGAGGGGCCCGGGGCCCGGGGCCGGCGGAACCGGTCCGGGTCGAGGTTCGCCGCCCAGTAACGCCACAGCACCTCGGCGTACGTCTCGATCTCCGGTGTGGAAAGTCCGCTGTGCCGCAAGGCCTTTCGGGTGGCCGTGGTGTCGAACGTGAGGGCGAAGGACAGGTGCGGAAGGATCTCCGGCGGGATTCCGAGCCCGCTCGCGACCAGGTCGCGAACCTGGGTGACGCCCGGCACCTTCGCGAGCTGCTCGGCCGCGTCCAGGATCGGCCGGGACATCCGGCGGTCCATCATCAGCGGCGCCGGCACCCCGGCCGCCCGGCAGAACGCGGCGATCAGGCCGGCCACCGGCTGCGGCCGCGGGTGCCCGAGGTGGAAGGCGCGGCCGTCGAGGCCCGCCTCGTGCATGAGGTAGTCCATGGCGCCGACGACGTAGTCGACCGGGACGACGTTGGTGTCGCCGAGGTCGGGCGCGACCCACGGGACCGGGGGCAGCCTCCGCAGGCGGGCGAGCACGCCGAACGTGTAGTAGGGCCCGTCCACCTTGTCCATCTCGCCGGTACGGCTGTCGCCGACGACGACGGACGGGCGGTAGACCCGCCAGGGCACCGTTGCCTCGTCGCGGACGATCCGCTCGGCCTCGTACTTGCTGCGGTGGTACGGCGAGGTGAGCGCCTGGCCGACATCGAACATGTCCTCGGTGAAGACGCCGGCGAACTCGCCGCCGACCGCGATCGAGCTCACGTGGTGCAGGTGGCCGGCGCTGATCGCGTTGGCCAGGTCGACGACGGCCCGCGTGCCGTCGATGTTCGCGCGCTCCGTGGTGGCGGCGTCCGCGGTCATGTCGTAGACGGCCGCGAGGTGGACGACGTGGTCGACGGCGCCGGTCAGCTGGCGGATCCTGGCGGCGGGCAGGCCGAGCCGGGGCGCGGTGAGGTCGCCGGCGAGCGGCTCCACCCGCTCGCCGCCCTCCCACGTCGACGCGAGGGCGGCGAGCCTTCCGACCGACGCCTCCCGGGTGAGGGCGAGCACGCGGACGGGGTCGTCCTCGCGGTGCCGGGCCAGCAGGAGCGGGACGAGCCGGCGACCGAGGAAGCCGGTCGCGCCGGTCACGAGGTACGTCGTCATCGCTGGTCGAACCTCCCGGCGGTACGAACCGGGACACCCCGGTGGAGATCACAGGATGCCACCGCCGGGCGCAGCGCGGCAGCGCCCGAGCGGTCAGACGCCGGCGGCCTGCATCCCCCGCAGCTCCTTCTTCAGCTCGGCGATCTCGTCGCGGAGGCGGGCCGCGACCTCGAACTGGAGCTCGCGGGCGGCCTCGTGCATCTGGTCGTCGAGCTGGCCGATCAGCTGGGAGAGCTCGGCCCGCGGCATCCCGGCCAGGTCCTTGGCGTGCCGGCCGATCGCGTCCCGCGGGTCACGCCGGCCGCGGCCGCCGTCGCGCTTGCCCCGGGACTGGGCGCGCCCCGAGCCCCCCTGCTCGTTGGCCTCGCGGAACAGGTCGTCGAGGATGTCACCGATCTTCTTGCGCAGCGGCGTCGGGTCGAGCCCGTTCGCCTCGTTGTACGCCTGCTGCTTGGCGCGGCGCCGGTCGGTCTCGTCGATCGCCGAGCGCATCGCGGGGGTGATCTTGTCGGCGTACATGTGCACCTCGCCCGACACGTTGCGGGCGGCCCGTCCGATCGTCTGGATCAGCGAGGTGGGGCTGCGCAGGAAGCCTTCCTTGTCGGCGTCGAGGATCGCCACGAGGGACACCTCCGGCAGGTCGAGCCCTTCGCGCAGCAGGTTGATGCCGACGAGCACGTCGTAGTCGCCGCGCCGCAGCTCCGACAGCAGCTCGATCCGCCGCAGGGTGTCGACCTCCGAGTGCAGGTACCGCACCCGAACACCCAGCTCGAGCAGGTAGTCGGTCAGGTCCTCGGCCATCTTCTTGGTGAGCGTCGTCACGAGGACCCGCTCGTCGCGCTCGGCCCGGCTGCGGATCTCGTCGAGGAGGTCGTCGATCTGCCCCTTCGTGGGCTTGACCACGACCTTGGGGTCGAGCAGGCCGGTGGGCCGGATGACCTGCTCGACCGGGGCGCCGCGCGACTGACCCAGCTCGTACGGACCCGGCGTCGCGGACAGGAAGACGGTCTGGCCGATGCGCTCGAGGAACTCCTCCCAGCGCAGCGGGCGGTTGTCCATCGCGGACGGCAGCCGGAACCCGTGGTCGACCAGCTGCCGCTTGCGGCTCATGTCGCCTTCGTACATGGCGCCGATCTGCGGGACGGTCTGGTGCGACTCGTCGATGACCAGCAGGAAGTCCTCGGGGAAGTAGTCGAGCAACGTGTTCGGCGCGGACCCCGCGGAACGGCCGTCGATGTGCCGCGAGTAGTTCTCGATGCCCGAGCAGAAGCCGACCTGCCGCATCATCTCGATGTCGTACGTGGTCCGCATGCGCAGCCGCTGGGCCTCGAGCAGCTTGCCCTGCCGCTCGAGCTCGGCCAGCCGCTCCTCCAGCTCGGCCTCGATGCCGGCGATGGCCCGCTCCATCCGCTCCGGACCGGCGACGTAGTGGGTGGCGGGGAACACGAACAACCGCTCCGGGGCGGTGACGACCTCGCCGGTGAGCGGATGCAGCGTCGAGAGCGACTCGATCTCGTCACCGAAGAACTCGACCCGGACGGCCAGCTCCTCGTAGACCGGGAAGATCTCGACCGTGTCGCCGCGGACGCGGAACGTGCCGCGCGAGAAGGCCAGGTCGTTGCGGGTGTACTGGACGTCGACCAGCTTGCGCAGCAGCGCGTCGCGCTCGATCGTCTGCCCGACCTCGAGGCGCACCATCCGGTCGACGTACTCCTGCGGGGTCCCGAGCCCGTAGATGCAACTGACGCTGGCCACGACGATCACGTCGCGGCGGGTCAGCAGGCTCATCGTCGCCGAGTGCCGCAGCCGCTCGACCTCCTCGTTGATCGAGGAGTCCTTCTCGATGTAGGTGTCCGTCTGCGGGATGTACGCCTCGGGCTGGTAGTAGTCGTAGTACGACACGAAGTACTCGACCGCGTTGTTCGGGAGCAGCTCGCGGAACTCGTTGGCCAGCTGCGCGGCGAGCGTCTTGTTCGGCGCCATCACCAGCGTCGGCCGCTGGAGCCGCTCCACGAGCCAGGCGGTCGTCGCCGACTTGCCGGTGCCCGTCGCGCCGAGCAGGACCGAGTTGCGCTCCCCCGCCTCGATGCGCCGCGCGAGCTCGTCGATCGCGGTCGGCTGGTCCCCCGAGGGCACGAAGTCGGACACCACCTCGAACGGCGCCTCGGCGCGGACGAGGTCGGTCACCGGGCGCATACCTCGGCAAACTACGCGCCGGGTACGACAGATTCCGGGTCGCGAGGACGAGTTCTGCCGGCGCTCGCATCAGGTCGTGGGAGTCACCGACGGCGAGGGCGTGGCCGACCGCGACGGTGTCGCCGAGCCCGCGACGTTCGTCGCGCTGGCTGACGCGCTCGGGGACGCGCTGGTCGACGCGCTGCCCGTGCCGCTCGCCGACGGGCTGGTCGAGGCGCTCGGGGACGGGCTGGCGGACGCCGACGGCGTGGCGGAGGGCGACGCCGAGGGGCTCGTGGCCGTCCCGGTCGGGGACGCCGAGCCCGATCCCGAGGAGGGCGAGGGCGACGACGAGGGCCCGCCGCCCGCCGGACCGGACGTGGACGCGGCGGGCGCGCGGACGTAGGCCGGACTGCCACGGACGGGTCCGACCACCTGAGGGCTGTGGATGTTGGCCGTGCCGGGCAGCAGCAGCGCGATCACCACGACCGCGGCGACGCCGGCGAGCGCAAGACCACCGACGGCAGCGGTCACCGTGCCGGCCGTGCCCATCCGCAGGAACTCGGTGCGGCGGCGCTCGCGCAGGTCCGCGGGGAGGGCCGCGCGCTGCGCCGCGAGGGAGTTCAGCGGGGCGCTGGCGTACGCGATCGTCGGCCACAGCAGCAGGGCGGCGGTGAGGGGCCCGGCGAAGCCGGACGGGTGCGTCAGCGAGATCGCGATGCCGGCGACACCCAGGACGGCCAGCGCCGTCTCGCCGCGGTTGCCGGCGAGCGCGTCCCAGAACCGGCCCTCCTCGGCCGTCTTCGGCGTGACGAGGAACTCGGCCTCCTTCGCGTACAGCGCCTGGACCGACGCCCTGGCCGTCACGAGAGATGTGGACTGCCAGATCATGAACGCGCCGAGCGCGTCCCGCCACGACGCGTCGGTGCTCCGGCGCAGCAGGGCCACCGCCCGGACGAGGCCGATGGCAACCAGCAGCGGGATGGTCGCGAGAAGGAAGCCGGACAGCTTGCGGAACAGCAGGCCGCCGCCGACCCCGATGTTGACCGCGCCGGCGAGCAGGAAGACGAAGAAGACCAGCGCCAGCAGGTCGCCGTACCACTGGAGCGCCCCGGACAGGTACGCCCAGCGCTGGCCGAGCCGCATCTGGTTCTCGCTCGTGCGGCGGCCGGGCAGCATCCGGCGCCAGTTCTTGCGCAGGATCTGGATCCCTCCGAAGCACCAGCGGAAGCGCTGGCCCTTCAGCGCCTCGAAGGTCAGGGGCATGACGCCGCGGCCGAAGGAGGCGTCGACGTGCCGTCCGGACCAGCCGGCCCGCAGCAGCCGCAGCGACAGCTCCGCGTCCTCGGTGATGCACCACTCGTCCCAGCCGCCGACCTCCTCGAGGGCGCGGCGGCGGATGAGCCCCATGGTCCCGGCGAAGATCGCCCCGTCGCGCTCGTTGCGGGAGGGCTGCGAGACCGCGAAGAAGTACGCGTACGAGTAGTAGAGCCGCCGGTAGTACGGCGCGCTGTCCCAGTCGCGGTAGTCCTGGGGCGCCTGGATGAACCCGAGCCGCGGCTCGGCGAACAGCGGCGCGCACCGGCGCAGGAAGTGCGGCTCCATCTGGTAGTCGGAGTCGACGACGCCGATCAGCTCGGCCCGCGGGTCGGTCAGCTCGCGAAGCGCGTAGTTGAGCGCTCCGGACTTGTAGCCGGGCCAGTCGGCGAGGTGCGCGAACGTCACGCCGTGCTCGGCGCACCAGGCCTCGACCGGCCGCCACAGCGCCTCGTCGTCGGTGTTGTCGTCGATGACCACGACCTCGTACGCCGGGTAGTCGAGGGCCAGCAGCCGCGTGAGCGTGTCGATGACCATGTCGGGCGGCTCGTTGTGTGCCGGGACGTGCAGGCTGATGAACGGCGTGAACCCACCGAGCTCGCCCGTGGCCGCACCGTCGTGGATACGGCGCCGCCAGTGCTCGCTGGCCAGGGCGTCACACAGCTCCCAGAGGTACGCGGTGCCGAGGAACGCGGCGAAGACCTCCAGCACCCACAGCAGCACGCCCCCCGCCTCGGTGCCGACCGGGAGCCCGCTGCCGACCGACCACTGGAGCATGAACGCGAGGTACGCCGCGAACAGGAACACGGTCGTGGACCAGCACAGGTGGCCTCGTGCGTTCCACCGCCGCGTGACCGGCAGCCAGATCACGCTGGCGACGGCTGCGGCCACGGCCGCCACGATCACGTTCCGGCGGGTCCCCCCGATGCCGAGCAGCACCCCGCAGGCGATCCCGTCCACGACGACGGTCCCGAGCACGGCGAGCAGCAGGCGGCGCGACCAGGGCCAGGCCCCGACCGAACGGTCGACGGCCGCCGGGATCGGGACGAGGAGGACCGCGGTGCTCAGGACGGCGGCAGCCAGTGCCGCGACCAGCAGGCCTGCGAGCATCCGTCGGTCTCCCCGGGGTCGGCACGGACGGTGCCGTCGGTCGACTGCCGTCGACGACCGCTACCCGCAACCCCGCCGCCCCACACGCCCGGAATGTGCCGCTTGTGCGACCTCGCTCACGTCGCGTTCAACCACGCTCGGCACCGCGGTGCCGCGGCCGCGAACCAGGGTTCCTTCGCCGCCGCGTACGCCTCGCTGTCCGCGTGTTCGGCTGCCAGCCGGCGCTTCTCGGCCTCGTACGCCACGCGCTCCTGCGGCTCGGCCCGCAGCCAGTCACGGAACGCGAGCGCGAACCGGTGGCCGGGGGCGCCGGCGGCGCGTACGTGCAGGTTGACCGCCCGGCCCGGGTCGGCGTTGCGGTGGAACCGCTTCGACCAGTCACCGGAGCCGTGCGGCGTGTCCTCGGTGATGTCGGGACGGCACGGGAAGCCGGCGTCCTCGATCGTCGTGCGCAGAGCGTCCGCCTCGGCCATGTCGTCGACGGTCACCATGAGGTCGAGCACGTCCTTGGCGGCGAGACCCGGTACGGCGGTCGAGCCGATGTGCTCGACGGGCTTGCCGGTGGCCCGGGCGACCCGGGCGGCGACCAGTCCCGCCTGCCGCGGCCAGTCCGGGTCGGCGTCCCGGATGACGAGCGGCCCGCGGTCGGGGACCGTCCGGGCGGCAGCATGCCGCGCGAAGGGGGCGAGCCGGTCCTCGTACAGAGACCGTGCCTGCGCCGCCAGCGACTCCGGGTCGCCGGCGTTGTCGAGAACCACGTCGGCGATGGCACGTCGCTGCTCGTCGGTCGCCTGCTTGGCCATGCGGTCGCGGGCCTGGTCCTCGGGCAGGCCACGGCCCGCCAGGCGTACGAGGCGCACGTCGAGAGGCGCCTCGACGACGACGACGAGGTCGAAGCCCGGCGCCATGCCGCCCTCGGCCAGCAGCGGCACGTCGTAGACGAGCACGCCGTCGGGCGGCACGGACGCGGACCGGCGGGCGACCTCGGCACCGACCAGCGGATGGGTGATCGCCTCCAGCCGCCGGCGCTGCTCGTCGTCCGCGAACACGATGCGCGCCAGCGCCTCCCGGTCCAGCTCGCCGCCGACGACCACGCCGGGGAACGCCTCGTCGACCCGCGCAAGTCCCGCCGTACCCGGCGCCACCACCTCCCGGGCGATGGCGTCGGCGTCGATGACCGTCGCGCCGAGGTC
>DASVGV010000026.1:0-13195 GCA_036379355.1 Mycobacteriales bacterium
GGGATCTTCAAGCCACAGGGCGAGGCGATCAACAAGGGCGCGGCGTCCGACGTGAAGGTGCTCGTCGTCGGCAACCCCGCCAACACCAACGCGCTCATCGCCAAGGCGCACGCGCCGGACGTACCGGCCGACCGGTTCACGGCCATGACGCGGCTCGACCACAACCGGGCGCTGGCCCAGCTGGCGGCCAAGCTCGGAGTGGGCGTCGGCGACATCGAGCACATGACGATCTGGGGCAACCACTCGGCCACCCAGTACCCCGACCTCTACACCGCCCGCGTCGGGGGCAAGAGCGCCGCCGAGCAGGTCGAGGAGGCCTGGCTCACCGAGACGTTCATCCCCACGGTGGCCAAGCGAGGGGCCGCGATCATCGACGCCCGCGGCGCGTCCTCCGCAGCGTCGGCCGCGAACGCCGCGGTCGACCACGTCTACGACTGGGTCAACGGCACCGACTGGACATCCTGCTCGTTGCCGAGCGACGGCTCGTACGGCGTGCCCGAGGGGCTCGTCTGCTCGTTCCCCTGCCGCTCGTCGGGCGGACAGTGGCAGATCATCCCGGACGTCGAGATCAACGACTTCTCGCGCGGGCGGATCGACGCCTCGGTGAAGGAGCTCAGCGACGAGCGGGACGCCGTCCGGGCGCTCGGGCTGGTCTGACCGGCCGCGACGTCGTCAGGCGAGCGCGGCCCGCATCTCGGAGCGCAGCGCGGGAGTCAGGGCGTCGCCCATCCGCGTGACCAGCAGCGCCATCTCGTACCCGAGCAGGCCCACGTCGGCGCCCCGGTCGGCCAGCACCGCGAGACTCGACCCGTCGCTGATCTGCATGACCAGCAGCAGCCCGCCCTCGGTCTCGACCAGCAGGTGGTGCACGTCCCCGCCCTGCAGGTGGGTCGCAGCGGCGACGGTCATGCTGGCGAGCCCGGACGCGATCGCCGCGAGCTGGTCCGCCTGGTCGCGGTCCATGCCGCCGGAGTAGGCGAGCAGCAGGCCGTCGGCGGAGACGACCACGGCCTGGCGCAGGCCGGGTACGGACGTGGCGAAACTCTCCACCAGCCAGTTGAGGCTGGCGACATCGGTGCTCACGCGTCTGCTCCCTGAATGTCGGTGCCGAGGGTGTCGCGAGCAGTGTCCGCCTCATCCGGCCGGTGCGTCTCGGTACGCCCCCGCGCCACGCCCACCCGGTAGGAGGTGACGACGCTGCGCATGGCTGCCGGGTCCGGCGCCGGCGGCAGCGGGTCGGGATCGCCGGCGGGCTCGGTGCCCCGGCGGTCGAGCGGTTCGAACACGGTCTCGGGCGCCGGGGTCCCCCCGGCGGCGCGCAGCGCCTGCTGGGGCACCCGGCGGGTGAGCGTCCCGCGGCCGCCCGGAAGAGGCACGACGGTGTCGGCGGTCGGACGCCGGTGGCGGCGCGGCAGGGCGTCGGGAGCCGCAGAGTCGTCGGCGTCGACCGGCGACAGCACGGAGGGCAGGTCGTCGACCACCGGCGGCGGGGCGGACCCGAACAGGATGTGGTCGTGGGCGCCGCCGGACGGCACCGGCTCCGCCCACCGGGAGGACACCGCCCACACCTCATCGGCGGGCTCCGGTGTCTCGGCGCTTGCCGCGTCCGTAGCGGCGCCTGGCACGCGGTCCGGTGCGGTGTCCCGCGGGGTCTCCTGAGCCACTGGGCGCGCCGGCGCGATCTGGGCCGCCGTGGCGGTGGAGGCCTGATCCGGCTCCTGCTCGGCGCTGTGATGGTGCGTCCGGCCGGCGTGCGCCGGCAGGTGGCGGGCGGCCCGTCGGCCCGGCAGCGGCATCGGCGTCGTGGTCCGCGTGGCAGCGACCGCCCCCGAGCCGCTGACGACGACCGTGCGGGGCAGGTCGACGTACGCGACCAGGCCGGACTGCCCACCTTCGCGAGCGCTCAGCGTGACCGTGATGGCGTGGCGTGCGGCCAACCGCTTCACGACCGGGAAGCCGAGCGTCGCGCCGACCTCGGCGTCGTCGGTGGCCTCCGAGAGCAGGGCGTTGTGCTCGGCCAACCGCTGTTCGGTCATGCCGATCCCCTCGTCGGCGACCCAGAGCCGCAGCGTTCCGTCGGGGCCGGGAGCGGCGCCGACCACGACCTGGGTGTCGGGAGGCGAGCAGGCGAGCGCGTTGTCCAGCAGCTCGGCGGTCAGGTGCGCGACGTCACTGACCACGTGCCCGGCGACGGCGCCGTCCGTGCCGACGCTGACGGTCACCCGTGCGTACTGCTCGACCTCGGCGGCGGCCCCGCGCAGGAGCTCCTCGACCGGGACGGGCCGGCTGAACGACCGGTTGACGCCGTCGGGCGCGCCCGCCAGCACCAGCAGGTTCTCCGCGTTGCGCCGCATCCGGGTGGCGAGGTGGTCGAGGGCGAACAGGCCGGAGAGCACGTCCGGGTCGCGCTCGTCGCGCTCGAGGTCGTCGAGCGTGCTCAGCTGACGGCCGACGAGGCTCTGGTTCCGGCGGGCGAGGTTGGTCATGAGGGCGTACGTCGCCTGTCGCCGGGCGAGGGCGAGCTCCGCCGCGCGGGCGCGCAGGATGTGCTCGGCGACCTCGGGGTCGAGCTCGGGCTCCTCGGCCGGCGGCCCGGGGTCGGCGAAGACGGGCACCGGCACGTCCCGGCGCCAGGCGAACGCGGACGCGCCTGCGACGCCGACGACGGCCAGGATGTGCACGAACGTCCACAGCGCGGGGCGGCCGTCCGCCGCGCTGCCGCGGGCGAAGACGAGGTCGTGCTGCACGGCGGCGGGAACCGCCAGCGCCAGCGCGAGCGTGCCGATCCCGCTCCCCAGCAGCAGTGGGTCCTGGTAGAGCGCGACGAGCGCCACGACGAACAGCGGGTGCAGGTACGCATCCGGTGCGCCTCCGCCCAGGTAGACCACGGCGTACGAGCACCAGGACAGGCCGAGCACGATCGCCAGCGACCGTCCCAGCCTGTCGCGCAGGAACCGGGCGCCGAGCGTCGCGACCACGACGGGGATGGCCAGCTCGCCCGAGGTGGCCGAGCCGTGGTGCTGGCCGATCCCGAGCAGGATCAGCAGCGGGACGTGGACCGCGAGAACGGCGATGAGCATCCGGTGCCGCGACTCGCGGACGGCCGTCGGCAGGCGCGGGACGTGCAGGAGCGAGAAGTGCTTGACCGCCTCCGGCGCGGGCGAGGAACCGGCGTCGGCGACGCCGGGATGCACGTCCGCGGGAGGCGCGGTCGTGGCTGCCGCCCCGACCGTGCGAACCTCCGTCGCCGTCATCCGGTCACCTCTCGTCCTCGATCGCACCGGGCATCCGGCTCTGTCGTGATCGGCCGGACGGAGCGCGATCTGTAGTCCGGCTGCCCGTGCCCGCGGCGAGGCTCCGGCGGCCGATCCGGACGCTAGGTTGGGCGGGTGATCACGCCGTGAGCACCTGGTTGTCCGTGCTCGTGGTCGTCGTCCTCATCCTCGTCGAGGGCGTGTTCGTGGCGGCCGAGATCAGCCTGATCTCGCTGCGCGAGAGCCAGGTGAACGCGCTGGCCGAGGCGGGGCCGCGCGGTCAGCGGGTGGCCCGGCTGGTCCGTGACCCGAACCGGTTCCTCGCCTCGGTGCAGATCGGCGTCACGCTGACGGCGCTGTTGTCCTCGGCGTTCGGCGCGATCACGCTGTCGCGCACGCTGGCCCGCGCGCTGCGGCGGGCGGGGCTGGGCAACACGCTCGCGGAGGTCGTCGGCTTCCTCGTCGTCACCCTGTTGATCTCGTTCGTCACGCTCGTGATCGGTGAGCTCGCCCCCAAGCGCATCGCGCTCCAGCGGGCGCAGTCGGTCGCGCAGACCCTGTCCGGCCCGCTCGACGTCGTCGCGCGGGTCAGCCGGCCGGTGATCTGGCTGCTGTCGCGGTCGACCGACGCCGTCGTCCGGGTCTTCGGCGGCGACCCGGGCACCAGCAGGCAGGCCATCACCGACGAGGAGCTGCGCGGCCTGGTCGCCGCCCACCAGTCGCTGTCGGGCGAGGAGCGCAAGCTGATCGACGACGTCTTCTCGGCGAGTGAGCGCACCGTCCGGGAGGTCATGGTCCCCCGCACCGAGGTGCAGTTCCTCGAGGCGGACCAGCTGGCCGTCCGGGCCGCGAAGAAGGTCCTCGACCAGCCGCACTCGCGCTACCCCGTGGCGGCCGAGTCGTACGACGACATCGTCGGCTTCGTGCATGTCCGGGACCTGTACGCCGTCGACCGCCGGTCGAAGACGGTGCACGTCGGTGATGTCGCCCGGCCGGTGAAGCTGCTGCCGGAGACCAAGGCCGTGCTGCCGGCGATGGCGGAGATGCGCCGCGAGGGCCACCACCTCGCGATCGTCGTCGACGAGTACGGCGGAACGGCCGGCATCGTCACGCTCGAGGACCTCATCGAGGAGGTCGTCGGGGAGATCCGCGACGAGTACGACGAGCAGGCGCAGCAGCTGCGCACGCTGCGCGGCGGGGACCTCGAGGTGGACGGCCTGCTCAACCTGGAGGACTTCGCCGAGGTGACCGGCGTCGCGCTGCCGGACGGTCACTACGAGACCGCGGCCGGGTTCGTGGTGGCCGCGCTCGGCCACGTGCCGCGCGTCGGGGAGGCGGTCGTGACCGGTCGCACCCGGCTCACCGTCACGCGGGTGGACGGGCGCCGGGTGGAGCGGCTGCGGGTGGCCCGTACCGAGCCGGCGACGGACGTCCCCGCCGAGGAGCCCGTTGCCGACGGATGATCGTCACCTGGGAGACTGCGCCGCATGAGCGACGCGCGCCCGCGGATCCTGTCGGGGATCCAGCCCACCGGGTCCGGTTCCCACCTGGGGAACTACCTGGGAGCGGTCAAGCGGTGGGCGGGGCTGCAGGACGGCTACGACGCGTACTACTTCATCGCCGACCTGCACGCGATCACGGTGCCGCGCGATCCCGAGCAGCTGCGCCGCCGCACGCTCGAGACGGTCGCCGAGCTCGTCGCCTCGGGGGTCGACCCGGCGCGGTCGACGATCTTCCTGCAGTCGCACCTTCCCGAGCACGCCCAGCTGGCCTGGGTGCTCGGCTGTATCACCGGCTACGGCGAGGCCGCCCGGATGACCCAGTTCAAGGACAAGGCGGCCCGCTCGGAGCTCGGGTCGGCGTCGGTCGGGCTGTTCGCGTACCCGATCTTGCAGGTCGCGGACATCCTGCTGTACCAGGCCGACGAGGTGCCGGTCGGCGGCGACCAGTCGCAGCACGTGGAGCTGACCCGGGACCTCGCGCAGCGGTTCAACTCCCGGTTCGGGCCCGTCTTCACGGTGCCGAAGCCCACGGTGCTCGCCGAGACCGCCCGCATCGCCGACCTCCAGGACCCGACGAAGAAGATGTCCAAGTCGCGGCCGGCGAACGGGACCGTGCTGGTCGCCGACCCGCCGGCGACGATCCGCAAGAAGATCCGCAGCGCGGTCACGGACACCGGTCGCGAGGTGCGGGCCGCACCGGACAAGCCCGGTATCGCCAACCTGCTCGGCATCCTGTCGGCGGTCTCCGGAGAGGGCGTCGCCGCCCTCGAGGAGCGGTTCCAGGGCTGCGGGTACGGCGACTTCAAGGCGGCGGTCGCCGACGCGGTCGTCGCCGAGCTGGAGCCCGTGCAACAGCGGTACGCCGAGCTGATGGCGGCCCCGCAGGAACTGCACCGCATGCTGGCCGAGGGCGCGCTGACGGCACGCGCCACCGCGGCGGCGACGCTCGCGCGGGCCTACGACGCCGTCGGGTTCCTGCCGCCGGCCGGCCTGCCCCAGTGGCCGACGGCGTGATGCTGCGCCGGGTCGGGCCGCGTTGACCGCCCGCCGCGACATCGGGGTTGCGCTGGGCCTGCCCGATCCGATCTCCGCCGAGCTGCAGGCCTGGCGCGAGCGGCTCGGCGATCCGAGCGCCCGCCGGATCGTGCCGCACGTGACCCTGCTGCCGCCGACGGCGGTGCGTGAGGAGCGGATGCCCGACGTGGAGGAGCACCTGCGCGGCGTCGCCGAGACGATGTCCCCGTTCGTGGTGCGGCTGCGCGGGTCGGCGACGTTCCGGCCGGTGTCACCGGTGGTGTTCGTCCCGCTGGCGCAGGGCATCAGCGAGTGCGAGCTGCTGGCCGCCGCGGTCCGGAAGGGGCCGCTCGCGCGGGCGCTGCGCTTCCCGTACCACCCCCACGTGACGATCGCCCAGGACGTCCCTGACGAGGCGCTCGACCGCGGGTACGCCGAGCTCGCCGCCTTCGACGCCTGCTTCCGCGCCTGGGGGTTCTCCCTGTTCGAGCAGGGCAGCGACCACGTGTGGCGCAAGCAGCGGGACTTTCCGTTCGGGACGTCGCCGCTCGGGCCGCAGGAGCGCCCGCCAGGTTGGTGATCTCCCTGCGATCCGGGGTAGTGGCTGGCGCATGAAGGCGCGCCTGCAGGCCGTGCTGCGGGCGCTCCGCGCGAGACGGCCGCTCGTCGACCACGTGTTCCAGGCCGCCGCCCGCAACAGTTCCGAGCACGGCGGCTGGCACGTCAGCGTGATCACGCTGCCCGGCTTCCTGTCGTTCTTCCCGCTGCTCGCGCTGGCGTTCGCGGTGGCCGGCTTCGTCGCGTCGTACGACCCGGGTGCCCGGGACCAGATCCTCTCGATTCTGCGGACCGCCCTGCCCGGGCTGATCGGAGCGGGCAAGGGCCAGATCGACGTCCACACCCTGACCGCGCACAAGGGCGCGACCGGGGCGGTCGGCCTGGTCGGTCTCGCGTTCTCGGGGCTGGGGCTGATCAGCGCGCTGCGCGGGTCGACCCGAGCCATCTGGCGGCTCGAGCCGAGCCCCGGCAACGTCGTCGTGGCCAAGCTGCGCGACCTCGTCGCGCTGGTCACCATGGGCATCGCCGTCGCGGCCTCGTTCACGTTGACCGGGGGGGCGACGGCGGCGGCGACGGAGATCGTGCGGCACTCCCCGCTGCCCGACGGCGGTGTCGGGCCGGCGCTGCTGCGGGTCGCGGCGATCGCGCTCGCCGTCCTCGGGGACTTCCTGCTGTTCGCCGTCGCGTTCCGCGTGCTGCCGCAGGCGAAGGCGCGGTGGCGGGACGTCGCCGACGGGGCGCTCATCGCGGCGATCGGGTTCGAGGTGCTGAAGGCATTCGGCGCCTTCTACCTGCGTCGTACCACCGGAAATGCGCTGTACGGCACGTTCGCGGCGGTCATCGGCCTGCTCGTGTGGACCAACCTCGTCGCGCGGCTGTACGTCTTTGCCGCGGCCTGGGCCGTCACCGCGCCGTACCAGCCGGACACCCTCCCGTCCGGGACGGCCGGGACTGTCACCCCCCACCCCACCCGCCGAGATGCGCCCGACGGACGCATCTCGACGTCGCAGGTGGGCGTTTCCCGCATCTCGACGGATGCGCGGTACGAGGTGCTGGGCCGGCGGTACGGGACCGCCGCGCTCGGCGCGGCGGCGGGCGCGTTCGTGGTGCTGGCCGCCCGCGCCGCGCGGCGCGTCCTGCCGGCCCGCCTCACCTGACCCACCTCAGGCCCTCAGGCCCCGCCCCGTTCCGCCGAGATGCGTCCATGTGCCGCATCTCGGCGCGACGGACGTGCCTGTGCCACATCTCGCCGGGGCGTCGCCGGTAGAAGCGGCGGGGTCAGCGCCCGATGCGGCGCTCGAGGCGGACCCGGCGCCGGCGGCGCACCTGCTCGCGCCGGCCGACGAGCAGTGCGACCGTGCCCGCGAGGACGCCGCCGGCGAGCCAGCCGGCGTCCCGGAAGCCGCCCCCGGCCGACGTGTGGGCGACGCCGTCGGCGGACACCGCGTCGTGGCGTGGCTCGGCCGCCACCGGCTGCACGGATCCGCCGCCCGTACCGGCCGGGCCGACCAGCGTTCCGACCGGCGCGATGCGCCCGTCCACCGCGAACGCCCAGTCGAACAGCTGCTCGGACTCGGGGACGAAGTCCGGGACGGTACGCATGACGACCACGACGATGTCGTGGTCACCGCGGTGTGCGGCCCCGACGTACGACGCCTGGGCGGCGACCGTGTAGCCGTTCTTCACGCCGTAGACGCCGTTCACCGCGCCGAGCAGCGGGTTGTGGTTGGCGATCTGGAACGGCGCCACCCCCGCGCCGGAGAACTCCACGCGGTCGGTGCCGACGTCGGTCCGGAACGCCGGCAGCCGCAGGGCCGCACGGGTGAGCAGCGCGAGGTCGTACGCCGAGGACGTCTGGCCGGGCGCGTCGAGGCCGTCGACCGTCGCGGCGTGCGTGTCGTACGCCTGGAGCGCGGCGGCGTCGGCGTTCATGACGTCGACCGTGTGGCCCACGCCGCCGGTCGCGTTCGCCAGCGCCGTCGCCGCGTCGTTCCCCGACACCATGAGCATGGCCTGCAGCAGGCTCGCCACGGTGTACGTGTGGCCGGGCACGATGCCGACCCGGGTGCCGTCGACGTCGACGTCCGCGGGCGTGACGAGGACCTGCGCGGCCGGGTCGAGCTGGGGGATCACGGTCAGCGCCGTGAGGATCTTCAGCGTGCTCGCCGGCGCGTACCGGCCGTGGGCGTCGTGCGCCGCGAGCACCTGGCCGGTGTCGAGGTCGGCGACCAGCCAGCCGGCCGCCGAGACCGGGGGCGGGGCGGGCAGCCCGGGTGCGAGGCGCACGACGGTGTCGGGGGATGCGAGCCGGATGCCCCCGACGGCGGGGGGCGACGCGGCATGGCTTCCGCCGATGGTGCCCGGCGCGGCGACCGCCGGGCCCGCCAGCGCGACGGCGCCGGCAGACACCCCGGCAACGAGCAGCCGTCGCAGCAGGGCGCGGCCGGTGGAGATCGGCAGCATGACCTCGCAGAGACTAGTGGGCTGCGCCCTGCTGCGGCAGCAACGTCAGCCCGGGCAGCGGCCCGCCCGGCCAGCCGATCTCGCCCAGTGTCGCGAGCAGCTCCTCGACGAACGCGGCGGCAGCCGCCGGACGGGGACGGCCGGCGCGCTCCGCCAGCCCGACCACGCGGGTCGGTGGCCGGCCGGCGAAGCGGACGCCCACGAGCGGCACCTCCGCCCGCAGCGCGCAGACGGGGACGACGGTCGGGCCGAGGCCCGCCGCCGCGAGCGCCAGGACCCCGTCCATCTCGCCGCCCTCGACCGCGAGCGTCGGCTCGAAGCCGGCGTCGCGGCAGAGCGCGTACGTGCGTACCCGCAGGTCGTAGCCGTCGCGGAACACCACCAGCGGCAGGTCGCGCAGCGCCTCGACGGGCAGGCGGTCCGAGGCGGCAAGGGGGTGCCCCGGCGGTACGGCGAGCACCAGCTCCTCCTCGGCCAGCGCCACCGTGGCCACGCCGGCCTGCGCGGTCGGCAGGATGACCAGGGCGAGATCGAGGCGCCCGTCGACCACCTGACGGGCCAGGTCGGGGGAGCCGGCCTCGTGCAGCCGCAGCTCGATGCCCGGGTACGAGGCGTGCAGCCGTGCCAGGACCGGCGGCAGCAGGCCGGTCGTGAGCGACGGTGTCGCGCCGAGGGCCAGCTGCCCGCGCCGCCGTCCCTGCAGCTCGCGGACGTCCGCCCGCGCCGCGGCCAGGTCGGCCAGCGCCCGTCGGGCCCAGGGCAGGAACGCCTCGCCCGCCGCCGTCAGCGTCACCGCGCCGCGTGTCCGGTCGAACAGCTCGGCTCCGAGCTCTGCCTCGAGGGCTTTCACCTGCTGGGACAGCGACGGCTGCGACACGTGCAGCGTCTCGGCGGCGCGCGTGAAGTGGCGTTCCTCGGCGACCGCCACGACGTACCGCAGCTGCTGGATCTGCACGGCAGACACTGTGGCAGTCACACTCCCGCGCATGCTGCAGCAACCGGAGTCGTGCGTCCCGGCCGGGCTCGACGTGCGGTCGTCCGCCGGCCGGTGGGTGCTGCTGGCGACGACTCTGGGATCGGGTCTCGCCCAGCTGGACGCGACGGTGGTGGCCCTGGCCCTGCCGAAGATCGGCACGGACTTCCATGTCGGAGTCCGCAGCCTGCAGTGGGTGGTGACCTCGTACAGCCTGACGTTGGCAGCCTTCCTGCTCCTCGGGGGCGCGCTCGGCGACACGTACGGGCGTCGGAAGGTCTTCTGTGCCGGCGTCGCGATCTTCGCGCTGGGTTCGCTCGCGTGCGGGCTGGCGCCCGACGACCGCCTGCTGATCGCCGCCCGGCTGGTGCAGGGGGTCGGCGGCGCCCTCCTCACCCCCGGCTCGCTCGCCATCCTCCAGGCGTCGTTCGCTCCCCGAGAGCGGGCCAAGGCGATCGGCGTGTGGACCGGCTTCGGCGGCATCGCCGGCGCGCTCGGACCGATCGTCGGTGGCGTCCTGCTGCGCGCCGGCACCTGGCGGTGGGTCTTCCTGATCAACCTCCCGCTCGCGTTGATCGTCTTCGTGGTCGCCCTCCGGTACGTGCCGGACACCAAGGATCCCGGCAGCGCCCGGCACATCGACCTGCCGGGTACGGCGCTCGCGGCCGCGGGCCTGGCACTGCTGACGTACGGACTGATCCAAGGGGCGGGGTGGCTGTCACTCGCCGGTGCCGCGGCGCTGGTGGCGTTCGTGGTGGTCGAGCTGCGCTCGCGGCGCCCGATGCTGCCGCCGCGGCTCTTCGCCGACCGCACCTTCAGCGGCGCCAACCTGCTGACGTTCGCCCAGTACGGCGCGATGGGCGGCATCTTCTTCCTGCTGCCCATCGAGCTCCAGACCTCCGCGGGGTTCTCGCCGCTCGTCGCCGGCCTGGCCCTGCTCCCGGTCACGCTGCTGATGCTGCTGTTCGCCGCGCGATCGGGAGCGATCGCCCAGCGAATCGGCCCGCGGCTGCAGATGACGTCCGGGCCGCTCGTCGTCGCTGCCGGCCTGCTCCTGCTGCGCCGGGTGGGCGTGGGCGCGTCGTACTGGACCGACGTGCTGCCCGCGGTCGTCGTCTTCGCCGTCGGGCTGGTGGTGGTGGTCGCGCCGCTGACCGCAACGGTGCTGGCCGCGGCGCCGGACGAGCACGTGGGGGTGGCGTCGGCGGTCAACAACGACGTCGCCCGCGTCGCCGGCCTCCTGGCCGTGGCGGTGCTGCCGTCGATCGCGGGGCTCCGGGGGGACGCGTACCTGGATCCCGAGGCTCTCGCGCACGGCTTCCGGACCGCCGCCACCATCTCTGCCGCGGTCTGTGCGGCGGCCGGGGTGATCGCCTTCGCCACCATCCGCAACCGGGTGCTGGATGGCGTCTGACCTCGGGCTCTGGTTGCCCGCCGTCATCTTCGGGCAGACTGCCGCCGACCCGATCTTCGAGGAGGCCGGCATGTCCGATCCCGTCGCCGCCGATGCGGCGACCCCCGACGCGCGCAGCAGCGGGCAGCTGGCCCTGGCGTTCACCGACCAGGTGACCCGCCTGGTGAAG
The DNA here is from genome assembly GCA_036379355.1 of Mycobacteriales bacterium. Lineage (GTDB taxonomy): Bacteria > Actinomycetota > Actinomycetes > Mycobacteriales > CAJCIY01 > CAJCIY01. The sequence goes on from DASVGV010000026.1 coordinate 11,348, forward strand.
GACGAGCTGGCGCTGGCCCAGGCCGAGGTGAAGGCGAAGCTGCCCCGGCTCGGCATCGGCGCCGGGCTGCTCGCCGCTGCCGGACTCCTGGTGGCGTGCGGGCTCGTCGCCCTGCTCGTCGGCGGGGGGCTGGCGATCGCCCTCGTGTTCCCCAGCTGGCTCGCGGCGCTGATCATGGGTGGGGGGTTCGTCCTGCTGGCCGGGCTGCTGGCCCTCATCGGCAAGCGCGGCGTGAGCAAGGGCACGCCGCCCGTTCCGCAGGAGGCCATCGCCGGGCTCAGGACCGACCTCGCCCTGGTGAAGCGAGCCAGGCCATGACCCCGAAGCAGGATGCGGGCAACAGCAACCGCAGCCCCGACCAGATCCGGGCCGACATCGCGGCCACGCGCGCCGAGCTCGAACGGACCGTCGACGCGCTGTCGGCGCGGCTGGACATCCCGTCGCGGGTACGCCGCTGGGTCGCCGACCCCGACAACCGGCCGCAGGTCGTCGCCGCGGGCGTGGCCGTGGTCGCGCTGCTCGCGCTGGTGGTCACGAAGAAGGTCCGGTCATGAGCTCCAGGACGGCGAAGATCCTCTACCTGCCCTTCGGCACCGCCGGCGGCATCGCGGCCGGCATGGTGGCCTCCGCCGTGTTCGGCAAGGTCTGGGCGGCGGTCCGCAACGAGGACTCCGCCCCGACGCCGCGGGCGCCGGACCGCCGTACCAGCGAGGTGATCCTGGCGGCCGTGCTCCGCGGCGCGATCTTCACCGGAACCCGGGCGGCCTTCGACCGGTACGCGGCCCACGTGTTCGCGCGCTGGGCCGGCGAGTGGCCCGACGACGGCAAGCAGCCGAAGGGCGAGCAGCCGCAGGCCGAGCGGCCGGATACGGCCTGAGCGCGGGCCGTACCCTCACCCCATGAGCGAGCGGTTCACCGAGTCCGGCCTCCCGATCAAGCCGGTCTACGACGAGGGCGACGTCGGCCCCGGACTGGCCGAGCGGCTGGGCCGGCCGGGCGAGCCCCCGTACACCCGGGGCGTCTACGCGAGCATGTACACCGGCCGGCCCTGGACCATGCGCCAGTACGCCGGGTTCGGCACCGCGAAGGAGTCGAACGAGCGCTACCGCAACCTCGTGGCGCAGGGCACCGGCGGCCTGTCGGTGGCGTTCGACCTGCCGACCCAGATGGGCATGGACTCGGACGCGCCGCTGGCCCACGGCGAGGTCGGCAAGGTGGGCGTCGCGATCGACTCGATCGACGACATGCTCGTGCTGTTCGACCAGATCCCGCTCGACGAGGTCTCGACCTCGATGACGATCAACGCGCCGGCCGCCGTCCTGCTGCTGCTGTACCAGCTCGCGGCCGAGGAGGCCGGCATCCCGGCCGGCAAGCTCACCGGCACGATCCAGAACGACGTGCTCAAGGAGTACATCGCCCGCGGCACCTACATCTACCCGCCCAAGGAGTCGCTGCGGCTCATCGCCGACACCTTCGCCTACTGCCGGGCGGAGCTGCCGCGCTGGAACACCATCTCCATCTCGGGCTACCACATGGCCGAGGCCGGGGCGACGCCCGTGCAGGAGATCGCCTTCACCATCGCCAACGCGATGGAGTACGTCCGCGCCGCGCAGGCTGCCGGGCTGCACGTCGACGACTTCGCGCCGCGCCTGTCCTTCTTCTTCGTCGCGCGCACGACCCTGCTCGAGGAGGTCGCAAAGTTCCGCGCGGCCCGTCGCATCTGGGCGCGGATCATGAAGGAGCAGTTCGGCGCCGAGAACCCCAAGTCGATGATGCTGCGCTTCCACACCCAGACCGCCGGCGTGCAGCTGACGGCACAGCAGCCCGAGGTCAACCTCGTCCGCGTCG
>DASVGV010000027.1:0-11602 GCA_036379355.1 Mycobacteriales bacterium
ACAGGCGATCGTCGCGTTCGTGACGCCCCGCGGCAGCGTCGCCGAGGACGAGTCGTCCGGCACGGCGTTCGTGCAGTCGCTGCGCGATCACGTGGCCAAGAGCATCGGTCCCATCGCCAAGCCCCGTCAGGTGCTGGTGACACCAGAACTGCCCAAGACCCGCAGCGGCAAGATCATGCGTCGGTTGCTGCGAGACATCGCGGAGAACCGTGAGCTGGGCGATGTCACGACCCTGCTCGACCCCTCGGTCACCGACGCGATCCGCACGAGCATGGCGTCGAGCGGTAGCGGTGAGGACTGACCACCCGACCCGGTTTCAGGTGAGTGCCAGTCCGAGGGTCCAGCCGAATGCGGTTGCCCCGATGCCGGCGACGAGCGACAGGGCGACGTTCGCGGCGGCGTAGAAGTGCGCTCGGTTCTGCAGGAGCCGCAGGGTCTCGTAGCTGAAGGTGGAGTACGTGGAGAGACCTCCGCAGAAGCCCGTACCGACGAGTGCCGAGACGCCGTGGCCCCAGTGCGAGCCGGCACCCGCGAGGGGACCATTGGCGAGCTACGACACGAGCCCGCGGTTATCGGCGAGTCCCACCGCCGTACCGATCACTGCAGTCGTCGACCGACGAGGCGAGCGGGTTGAGGCGGGGTCCGTCGCGCGAGGGCGCACGGCGGTGCTCCTGCGCCGTGGCCGGTCAGCGGTGGTGGACGAGCGCGCCGAGACGCGCGACGAAGCGGGCGAGCGGATGGGGCCTGCGGCGCTCGTGCGGAGGCTTCACCGGAGGCAGCTGCCAGCAGATCTCCAGTTCGTGCAGGCTGTTGCTCGCGTCGCTGGTCACGGTCCCTCCTTCGACGTCCATCGGGTCATGCCGCCGCTCCAGATGTCGCACGCGGACGGTGCAGGAAGTGCAGGAACTCCCGCCCCTCCCGCAGCCGCCGTCGCGCGACGGTCGGGCTGCGCAGCATCTCGGCGGAGATCTCGGCGATCTTGCTCGCGCGGAAGTAGAACTTCCGGTAGAACTCGTCGACCGACGAGAAGATCTGCTCCTCTGACAGGTGCGGGTAGTGCAGGGCGGCTGACTGGAGCCCGTTGGCGTCGACGAGCGGCCGGTCCTCGGCCGGGGTGAGCCAGCCTTCGGCCACGGCCTGGTCGTAGAGGTAGGTGCCTTCGTACGGCGCGGCGATCGATACCTGGATGGTGTTCGGGTTGATCTCCCGCGCGTAGCGGATGGTCTCCTGGATCGTCTCCGCCGTCTCACCGGGCAGGCCGAGGATGAAGGTCCCGTGGATCGCGATGCCGAGCCGGCGGCAGTCGGCGGTGAACCTCCGCGCCTTGTCGATCCGCAACCCCTTCTTGATGTTGTTGAGGATCTGCTGGTTGCCCGACTCGTACCCGACCAGCAGCAGCCGCAGCCCGTTCTCGCGCATGACCTTCAGCGTCTCGTACGGGACGTTTGCCTTGGCGTTGCACGACCAGGTGACGCCGAGCCGCCCCAGCCCGCGGGCGATGGCCTCTGCTCGGGGGCGGTCGTCGGTGAAGGTGTCGTCGTCGAAGAAGACCTCGCGCACCTGTGGGAAGTACCGGGGGATCAGCGCGACCTCGTCCAGGACGTGCTCGACACTGCGGGTGCGATAGCGATGGCCACCGACGGTCTGCGGCCACAGGCAGAACGTGCACCGCGACCGGCAACCGCGCCCCGTGTAGAGCGACACGTACGGGTGCCGCAGGTAGCCGATGTAATAGTCCTCGACCCGCAGGTCGCGGCGGTAGACCTCGGTGACGAACGGCAGCGCGTCCATGTCCTCGAGGATCGGCCGCGGCCGGGTGTGCACGACCGACCCGTCGTCGTCCCGGAAGGTGAGGCCGTCGATCTCCCGCCACGGCCGTCCCTCGGCGATCTCGGCGATGGTGAAGTCGAACTCCTCGCGCGCGACGAAGTCGATCGCTGGCGATGCCAGCAGCGACGCCTCCGGGTGCACCGCGACCTTCGCGCCGACGAGGCCGATCCGCAGGTCGGGGTTCTCGGCCTTGAGCGCCTCCGCCACCCGTACGTCGCCGGGGAAGGACGGCGCGCTCGTGTGCAGCACCGCGAGGTCGTAGTCACGGGCGAGCGGGCGCACGTCCTCGAGGGTCAGCCCGGCCGCCGGGGCGTCGACGAGCCTGCTGTCCGGGACGAGCGCCGCCGGCTGGGCGAGCCAGGTGGGATACCAGAACGACCGCACCTCACGCCGCGCCTGGTAGCGGGCCCCGGCACCGCCGTCGAATCCCTCGTACGACGGCGGGTGCAGGAACAGGGTGCGCATCATCGCCGGACGCCTCCGTCCTCGAGTGTGGGTTGCCATGTCGGACCTGTTCTCGCGGCTGCTATTCCGACACCTGCGAGGGCCGCCGTGAAGGCGGTCGACCAGTCGCCGGTCGCGCGGGCGGGCCCGAGCGGCGCGCCGAGGGTCGACAGGGCGTACCGCACCGTGGCCGAGACGTCCGGACCGGCGACGTACGCGTTGCCCAGGTCCAGCTCGTGCTGGAGGTTGTCGCGCCCGTGCCCCGGCATCAGGTCCAGCAGGACGAGGGTCCGGCCGACGTGCCGCGCCTCGTTGCAGGTGTTCGCGCCGGGCAGGGCCACGACCACGTCGGCGGCGGACATCAGCGTCGGCATCCGGTCGGTGAAGCCGAAGGGGTGCACGTGCGGCTCACGGACCGCCAGCTGCCGCAGCCGCCGCTCCAGCTCGCGGCGATGGCCGGCGACAGCCAGAACCTCGACGCCGGCGCGGCCGAGCCGCTCGGCTGCACGCACCGTCGGTCCGAATCCCCACCCGCTGTCCACGAAGAGGACGCAGCGGGCCGCGGGGTCGAGGCCGAGGGCGGTACGCGCCTCCCGCTGCGGGGGCGGGGCACAGAACTCGGCCCGAACCGGCGCGGGGACCAGGCAGACACTGGCGTCGGGGCGGAACCTCCGGACGGCCGCTTCGGCGGCGCGTGAGGTGACGAGAAAAAGGTCGGTGCCGTCGTGCACCCACAGCCGGTGGACCGCGACGTCGGTGCAGAGCACGACCGTGCGGCGTTCGGGGGCCTCGCGCTTCAGGGCGGCGGCCGCCGACGCACCGGTGGCGAACACGGACAGCACCAGGTCCGCTGGGTGCGCGTCGAGCTCCGCGCGTAGCGCCGGCAGCAGCTGCCGCCGCGCCCACCGGTCCATGGCGACGGCCAGGCGGCTGCCGGTGCGCAGGTGGGCGAAGTGCAGGGCGTCGTACAGGCCGGGGACGCCGAGCAGCCGGTGGAACAACGCGTCGCCCGCGCGGCCCGCGGCCGGTCCCAACAGCTGCATGCTGTCGCGGCGGCGGACCTGCCAGCCGCCGGCCCGCAGCACCTCCTCGGCGGCGTCAGCCATGATCGCGTGGCCCATACCGAACGGGCCGCTGAGCACGAGCGCGCGCCGCTGCGTCATTCCGCCTGCTCGCCCCCCGAGCCGCTCGTGTCCATATCAGCCTTCTGCCCGCGCTGCCGCCATCGACGCGTCCCGACGTTCGGCCTGGTAGAGGTCTCGTACCACCGACGAGGTGTCGAGCAACATGATTCCCCCGACGAGGGACACGATTCCTGCGGCGGTCAGCGCGAGCGAGCCGGTGGACAGGTGCACGCGCTCCCCGAAGGCCGTGATGCCGATGACGACTGCCGTCGTCGGCTCCACGACGTCGATGACCGGCAGGCTCACCGCCAGCGGCCCCGCCTGGAACGCGCTCTGGACGAGAAGCAGGCCCCCCATCGAGAACACCGCCATGACGTACGGCTGCCAGGACGTCAGCGCGGCGGCGGCACCCTTCTCGAACAGGGTCGCGGTGGCCTGCAGCAACGCGGACTGCGTACCCATGATCACCGCTGCGCCCCCGCCGAAGACCGCAGCGCGCATGCGTCCCGGGATCCGGCGGCCGGCCAGCGCCAGGGCGAGGCCGAGGGCGGCGGCGACAGGCAGGACGACCAGCCACCGGTCCACCGAGACGAGCGCGGTCCCGCCATGTGGGTCGGCCGCCGTGATCGCGGCCGCCAGGCCACCGGCGACGGCAATGGCCCCGACCCACTCCCGGGCGCCGATGTGCCGGCCGCGGAGCCGGGCCGAGAGCGGGATCGCGAAGATCAGCTCCGTGACCACCAGGGGCTGGACGACGGCCAGTGCGCCGTTGGCCAGCGCGAGCGACTGGAGCGCGTACGACACCACCGCGAGGCCGATACCGGCGAGCCACCGCGGCCGCCGGACCAGGTCGGCGATCAGCCGGAATGACAGCGACTCGTCGGCCGGCCGAGCGGACGCGACCCGTTGCTGCAGCACGCCGGCCGCCGCGAAGCACGCGCCGGCAGCCAGGGCTGCCACCACCGTGACGACCATGGGTCCACGGTCCCCCTTCACCACGTCAGGGAACCCGCAGGGTCTCCTGTGTGGTCGCTGCCAGCCTGCCCCGACCGGGCCTCGGAGACCTAGAGTCGAAGTGTGCCGACATCGCCCGCCACGCTCCGCCGGAGCGGCAGCGGGCACGGCCCGTCGGCGGGCGAGTAGTCGCCGTGCTGGTCTACGTCTTCGCGCTGGTCGCCGCGTTCCTGTTCGCGGTCGGGTCCGTGGTCCAGCAGCACGCGGCCGCTCAGGCACCCCCGCAGGACGTGATGTCGTTCCGGCTCCTGTGGTGGCTCGTCCGCCGCCGGCTGTGGTGGATCGGCATCATCACCGCGTTGGTCGGCAACGCGTTCTCGGCGACCGCGCTCGGGCGGGGCGGTGTGACCATCGTCGAGCCCCTGCTGTCCACCCGCCTGCTGTTCGTCCTGCCGATGATGGGCTTCTGGGTCCGTCGCGGGCCGGCCCGCCGGGACGTGGTGGCGGCAGTGGTGACCGCGATCGGGCTGTCGATGTTCATCGTGGCGGGGCAACCGTCGGTGCCCAAGGCCGGGGCGTCGGGCAGCGATCTGCATTGGGCCCTCGGCGGCGGCATCGTGGTCGCGGTGGCCGTCGTGGCCGCTCTCGGTGGCCGCGGGTTGCCCGCGCTCAAGCGCGCGCCACTTCTGGCCGGTGCGGCGGGCCTGCTGTTCGGGCTCCAGGCGACGCTGACCAGCGACGCCGACCGGCTCGTCGGGCATCCGCTGACACTGCTCACGAGCTGGCTTCCGTACGGCGTGCTCGCGGTGGCGGTGCTCGCGACCCTGTTCCTCCAGAGCGCGTACGAGATGGCGCCGTTGCCGTCCTCGTTCCCGGCGGGCGCCACGACCGAGCCGATCACGGGCGTGATCCTGGGCGTCACGGTGCTCGGCGGCAGCATCCAGCTCGGGGCGCCGGAGCTGGCCCTGGAGGTCCTGGGCCTGGCCCTGATGGTCGCGGGGATCTTCGTGCTGGCCCGCTCGCCGCTGGTGGTCGGCGAGCTGCTGCGAGTCAAGATCCGTGACGACGAGGGGGTCGCCTACCAGCGCGAGCACGACCTGCTGCGGGCCCTGCACGGTCTGGAGGAGACGCTCGACCTGGTCTCCAGCAGTCCGCACCCGAACCGGCCACGGCCGCGCGACCAGCGCCGCCTGCGCGGCGAGCTCGAGCGGGTGGAGCGCGAGCTGGTCCGCCTGGGCGCCGTCCTGCGCGATCTCGAACAGGTCCACGCGATGCCGGTGCCCGCGGTCGGCGGCGACGCCGTGGTCCCCGTTCCCGTCGACCGGGACACCCTGCGCCTCGAGCAGGTCCTGCGGCGCCGGGCGCGGGAGCTGGCGGGGCGGACGGCCGCCCTCTGCGTCCGGGCGGAGGCGCTGCTCGCTACCGCCCGGTGACGCACGCCCCGGTCAGCGCGCGCCCGCGCGGCGGTTGCGCAGGAAGACCACCGCCACGATCGCGGTGGCGACGAGCATCCAGGCCGAGAGGCTCAGCGCGATGTGCAGGCCGTCGCCGAACGCGTTGTACGCGGCCTGGAGCACCTTCTTGGCGATCGGCGAGTTGGCGAGCGCGGCGGTCGGGCCGCTGCCGCCGCCGCCCGCGGACGGCGCACCGCCCTGCTCGACCGCGGTGATGATCAGCGAGTTGAACTGCGCCGGGATGTGCAGGGCCTTGAGCGAGGCCACCAGGTGCGACGTGAGCTGGCTGTTGACGATGGCGCCGAGGACCGCGACCCCGACGACCGCGCCGAGCTCGCGGCTGGTGTTGGTCGCCGATGCCGCCAGCCCGGAGTGACGGGCGTCCACCGAGGTGAGGGCCGTGTCGGTGATCGGGACGACGGTCAGTCCGATGCCGACGCCGACGACCGCGAGGCTCGCCGCGAGCAGCCCGTACGACGGGTGCGGGCTCAGCGTGCTGTCGGTCCAGAACAGGCCGCCGGCGAAGACCAGGCAGCCGAGGGCGAGCGGCACGCGCGGGCCGAGGTGGCCGGTCCAGCGGCCCGCGACCAGGGACGCGAGGACGAGCCCGCCGAGCAGGGGCAGGAACTCGACCGCGACCCGGTACGCGGAGGTCCCGACCACCTCCTGCAAGTAGAGCGCCGTGAAGAAGAACACCGAGAAGGTGGCGAAGTAGGTGGTGAACGCCGACAGCGTCGAGACGCGGAACGACGCGGACCGCACCGCCCGCAGGTCGATCAGCGGATGGTCCGCGAAGCGCATGCGCAGGTAGAACAGCACGGCCAGGACGAACCCGATCACCCACAGCGCCAGCACGACCGCATTGTCGAAACCCACCGTCTCGCCGTGGATCACGCCGAAGACCGCCGTCGCGATCGCCGCCATGCCGAGGATCGAGCCCAGGGCGTCGACCCGCCGCGCCGCCGGGTCGGCGGACTCGGGCAGCACGCCGACGCAGATCGCGAACAGCAGCACGCCGAGTGCGAGGTTGAACCAGAAGATGTCCCGCCAGCTGCCGACACCGACGAGCGCACCGCCGATGACCGGGCCGAGCGCGAGCGCGAGGCCCGACACCGCCGCCCACGTGCCGAGGGCGCGGGCGCGTTTCGGCTCGTTCGGGTAGAGCTGGCGCAGCATCGACAGGGTGCCCGGCTCGGACCCGGCGGCGCCGAAGCCCATGACCACGCGGCCGGCGATGAGGGTCGCGCTGTCCGGGGCCACGGCGCAGATGACCGAGCCGATGCAGAACAGGGCGATGCCCGACATCATCACGAGCTTGCGGCCGAACTCGTCGCTGATCGCGCCGGCCGGGAGCATGACGGTCGCGAAGGCGAGCGCGTACCCGTTCACGATCCATTGGAGGCTCGACACGCCCGCGTGCAGGTCCGGCTGGATGTTGCCCAGCGCGACCGACACGATCGTGTTGTCGAGAAAGGTCAGGAACAGGACGCCGCACAGCGCCGCGAGCGCGAGCGGGCGCCGCCCGCCGGAGATCACTCCTTCGACGGTGTCGGCTGAGACTGCCGTCATCGGGCCCCTCTCGGTACGAACCGGAACATAGGGTGCCACCTCCCGCGACCCATGCTGCCCCACGCGTAGATGTCTCACTCCCCGTCCGGCAGCCGCGTGTCGCGGGCGCGACTAGGGCGGGGGACCGAGGCCGCGGACGAGGGTGCCGAGCAGGGCGTCGTACGCGCGGGCGGGCCGGTCGTCGACGAGCAGGCCGGCGAGCTCGAGCGAGACGAACCCGTGCACGGTGGCCCAGATCTGCGTGGCCACGTCCTGCGGGTCGCCCGCGAGCAGGCCCGCGTCGACCGCCCGGGCCACGGCGTCGCGCAGGATGAGGAATGTCGACAGGGCCTGCTCGGCCTGCTCGGGCGTGAGGGCGGCGTCGGCGAGCGTCCGGCCGAACATGGCCTGGTAGAGGTGCGGCTCGGCGCGGGCGAAGCGGCGGTAGGCCAGTCCCAGCGCGTGCAGCTCCTCGGCGGGGTCGTCGCTCGGCCGCACCGCGGCCAGCCGGCGGTGGAAGCGGGCGAAGCCCTCCGTGTGCACGGCGGTCAGCAGCTCGTCCATCGACCCCACGTGTGTGTAGACCGCCATGGTGGAGGCGCCGATCTCGGCTCCCATCCGGCGGGCGGTCACGGCCCCGGGGCCCTCCTCGGCGAGGACGCGCGCCGCCGCCTCGATGAGCAGCTCCCTCTTGGTGGGCACTTGACGACCGTACACAACAGCGTTATACACACCTCGACGATAACGCTGTTATTAGTGAGGAGTGCCGGATGAACCCCTACCTCGAGGGTGCGTACGCGCCGGTTCGCGAGGAGCTCAGCGCGTTCGACCTGCCCGTGACGGGGGAGCTGCCGGTCGAGCTGGACGGCCGCTACCTGCGCAACGGGCCGAACCCGCTGCTCGCGCCGGACCCCGAGGCCTACCACTGGTTCACCGGCGACGGCATGGTCCACGGCGTCCGGCTGCGCGATGGTCGGGCCGAGTGGTACCGCAACCGCTTCGTGCGCTCCACGGAGGTGGCCCGCGCCCTCGGTGAGGAGCCGCGGCCCGGACCCATCCACGGCGGGATGGACTTCGCTGCGAACACGAACGTGATCGGTCACGCCGGCCGGACATTCGCGATCGTCGAGGGCGGCGGGAACCCCTACGAGCTGACCGACGAGCTCGAGACAGTCGGGCCCTCGGACTTCGACGGCACCCTCGGCGGCGGCTACACGGCGCACCCCAAGCGCGACCCGGCGACCGGTGAGCTGCACTCGATCAGCTACCACTGGGCCTGGGGCAACCAGGTGCGCTACGACGTGGTCGGCGCCGATGGCCACGTCCGGGCCAGCCAGCTGATCGACGTCGGCGGGCCGATCATGCTCCACGACATGTCCCTGACCGAGCGGTTCGCGGTCGTCTACGACCTGCCGGTGGTCTTCGACCTCGAGATGGTGGCCGCCGGAAAGGGCTTTCCGTACCGCTGGGACCCCGACTACCAGGCGCGGGTCGGGCTGGTCGAGCGGGCCGACCCCTCCCAGGTGCGGTGGTTCGAGGTCGCGCCCTGCTACGTGTTCCACCCGATGAACGCCTACGACGACGGCGACAAGGTCGTCCTCGACGTGGTCCGGCACCGGTCGATGTTCGCGACCCGGCACGACGGGCCGAACGAGGGCCCGCCCACGCTGGACCGGTGGACCTGCGACCTGTCGTCCGGAAAGCTGCTCGAGGAACGCCTCGACGACCGCGGTCAGGAGTTTCCCCGCGTCGACGAGCGCGTCGTCGGGCGCCGTCATCGCTTCGGCTATACCGCCGGCTTCATCGCCGGAACCGACGCTCTGGTCAAGCACGACCTCGTCGCCGGGACGAGCGAGCTGCGGCGGCTGCCGGGCGATGCGGGGGAAGCAGTCTTCGTGCCCCGCGCTGCGGCGGCGGCCGAGGACGACGGCTGGCTGCTCACGGTCGTCAACGATCCGGAACGTGGGGCCGCCGACCTGCTCGTCCTGAACGCGACCGATCTCACCGGCGAGCCGCAGGCGACCGTGCACCTGCCGGCACGCGTCCCGCTGGGCTTCCACGGCAACTGGGTTCCGACCGGGCAGTGACGCGGGCGGTCAGGCCGTCGCGATGGCGCCGCCGCCGTGCTGCTCGATCTCGTGGGCGATGCCCTCGGCGACGCGCTGATCCATGGCGACGACGAAGAGGCCGACGACGGCGTCGAGCGCCGCCGGCTGGAGCTTCTCGACGGTCGACTGCAGGTCGTGCAGGGCAGCCTCTGGCGCCCCCTTGTCGAGGAACGGCTGCCAGATCTCGTCCCGCCACACCTGCTCGAAGACCGCCGCGAGTCCATCCGCGTGCCGGCGGATCGCGCCGAGCGCGGCCAGCATGCCCTCGACCGACAGGCCCAGGCCGGACAGCGTCTGGTCCACGGTGGCGAGCCGGGCGCTGGCGTACTCGAGGCGCCGGGCCCCGGTACGGCGCAGGAGCCCGACGTCGATCGCGCGCTGCACGTGCGCCGGGTTCGAGGTGTGCCACCGCCGGTTCCACGCGCTCTCGGTGATGGGCGGCGCCGCCTCGTCGCGGAAGGGGGCCCGGAGGCGCTCGGCCAGGTGCAGGACCGCGTCGGCCGAGTCCCCGGCCGTCTCGAGCATCTGCCGAATCAGGTCGAGGGGGAAGCCCTCGGCGCGCAGCGTGTGGACGACGCCGACGCGCTTGACCACGCTCTCGTCGTAGTAGCCGACCCGACCCCGCATCCGTGCGCGCGGCAGCAGCCCGAGGGTGCGCCATTCCCGCAGGTTGCGCACGGTCATGTCGACGCGGCGCGCGAGCTCGTCGATGGTCAGCCCGGGTGGCGGCGGATTGTCCGATTCCTTCATGACGGGTATAACCGTACCGGAAACTTCCGTCATGGTCAGGAGCCGGCGTGAATCGGATCGCACAGCGCATTCGCGAGGACCACCTCGAGCAGGCCGGGCGCCACGACAGTCCGGCGATCTTCGGCGGACCACCCGGCGATCCGGGGCTCGTGGGACCGGGCTCGGTGTCCTGGGAGATTCACGCCGACCCGGCGGCGATCTCCATCGGCGGGCTCGGCGCGATCGTGCTCGAGATCCTGCATCCGTCGGTGATGGCCGGCGTGCAGGACCACTCCACCTACCGCGAGGACCCGTTGCGCCGCAGCCGGACGACCTACGGGTACGTCGTCACGACGACCTTCGCCAACACCCAGGCGGCGACGAGGCTGATCAAGGCGGTGCACGGGGTGCATTCCCGGATCGAGGGGGTGCGTCCCGACGGCGTCGCGTACCGGGCGCTCGAGCCGGAGCTGATCGGGTGGGTGCACACCTGCATCCCGTGGGCGGTGATGACGGCGTTCGAGCTGTACAACCGGCCGCTGACCGTCGACGAGCGGGACCGCTACCTCTCCGAGCAGGCCGTGATCGGGCGGATGGCCGGCGCCGAAGAGGTTCCCGAGACGGCCGCCGAACTGGAGGAGTACGTCGAGTGGATGCGTCCCCGTCTGTCGGTCAACGCGCAGACGCTGGAGTTCTTCGAGTTCCTGCTCGCCGACCTGCCGGGGGCGCAGCCGACCGGTGCCGTCGTGCGCGCGTCGCGGCAGTTCCAGGTCGGGATGGGCCTGGGCCTGATGCCACCCTGGGCCGGCCGGATGTCGGGCTTCGGCAGCTCGACCTTCGCGCGCAGGTTCCTCCACCGGCCGATCTTCGAGATCTACGCTCGTACCCTGCGCTGGGCCTACGGGGGACCGCCGGACTACGCGCGACTGGCCTACGAGCGCGCCGTACCCGGGTGACGTCCCTGGTCCTTGGGCGGCCGGCATGGGGCGACCTGGGAGGGTGAGTCATGACGGCCGTCGGCGGACCGCGCGTGGTGTTGTCGGAGGACGACGTGCGCACCTTCGTCGCGGCGCAGCTCGCGGAGCTGGATGTCGCTGGGCGCTCCGTCTGCATCCTGGTGCCGGACGCGACGCGCAGCTGCCCGCTGCCGCTCTTGCTCGGCGCCGTGTACGGTGCGCTCTCCGGCCGGGCCAGCAGGGTCACGACCCTGGTCGCGCTGGGCACGCACGCGCCGATGAGCGACGCGCAGCTCGGCGCCATGCTCGGCTATCCGGCGGGCGGGGTGCAGGCCGTCTATCCGGGGATGACCGTGCTCAACCACGAGTGGTGGAAGCCCGAGACGTTCGTGTCGGTGGGGACCATCCCGGCAGGCCGGATCGGCGAGCTGTCCGGCGGACTCCTCCACACCGCG
>DASVGV010000028.1:0-24327 GCA_036379355.1 Mycobacteriales bacterium
CCTAGCGCTGCTCGAGCACCGCCACGACGCCGACTGGGAGTGGACGACCGCCGACCTCGACCGCGCCCACGACCGGCTCGCCGCCTGGCGTACTGCCGTCGATGCGCCCGCCGGACCCGCGGCGGCGCCGACCCTGGCCCGCGTTCGGGAAGGGCTCGCGAACGGTCTCGACAGCCCACGGGCGCTCACCGCCGTCGACCGCTGGGCCGAAGAGGTTCGCCTCCACCGCGGCGACGACCCGACCGCGCCGGCGACGGTCCGCGCCGCCGTCGACGCGCTGCTCGGCGTCCTGCTCTGACCCCGGCCCTCAGCGCGGCTCTCGGGCGGTCAGCCAGGTCCCGGCGGCGAGCACGAGCCCCAGCCCCAGCAGCCAGCCGGTCAGCACGTCGTCGGGGGTGTGCAGGCCGGCGACGACCCGCGTACGCCCGGCGACGAACCCGACCGCCGCGGCGACAACGTACGCGGCCCAGCGCCAGCGCAGCGGCAGCAGAGCGAGCAGCACCACGCCGACGACGGCGGTCAGGTCGGTCGTGTGCCCCGACGGGAACGAGCCGATCGGCAGACCGAGCAGGCTGCCGACGGACGGGTGCCGGATCAGCAGCTTGCAGACCGCGACGCTCACCAGGGCGGCTGCGGTCACGGCGCCGACCGCGATCGCGCGGGTCCGCACGCCTTGCCGCGCCAGGGACACCCCCAGCACGACGGCGACGACGACGAGGAACCACCACATGCCGAGGGCCTGGACCAGCTGTACCAGCGCGTGCGGTCCGGGCTGCTCCGCGTGCCGGATGCCGTCGCGCAGCCGCAGGGCCTCCTGCGCGTAGTCGCGGCGGACGTCGACGACATGCACAACGACGAGCGCGAGCGCCGCCGCGAGCGCCAGCGCGGCGAGCGTCGCGTCGGCGTACCAGTCGCGGACGGCAGGTCTGGGCAGACCGCGCAGCCCGGTGCGCGGCCTGCCCACGGACGTCACGACCGGCCGCGACGCCGCAGGAACCGCTCGAACTCCTCGGCGATCACCTCGCCGCTGGCCTCGGGAAGCTCGGTCACCGCACGCTCCTCGAGCGACCGGACGTACTCGGAGATGTCGCTGTCCTCGGCGGCCAGCTGGTCCACGGTCGTCTCCCAGGCCCGCGCCGCGTCCTCGAGCTCGCCGAAGTCGAGCGCGAGGTCGAGCAGGTCCTCGACCCGCCGCAGCAGCGCGACAGTTGCCTTCGGCGACGGCGACTGGGAGACGTAGTGGGGGACAGCGGCCCAGAGCGACAGCGCCGGGATGCCCGTCGCCCGGCAGGCCTCGGTCAGGACGCCGGTGATGCCCGTGGGGCCCTCGTACCGCGAGCGCTCCAGCCCGAGGGTTGCGGCCGTCTCCGGGTCGGACGCCGTCCCGGTGACCGGTACGGGCCGGCTGTGCGGCGTGTCGGCCAGCAGCGCGCCGAGCGTGACGACGAGCGAGGCGCCGGTGTCGTCGAAGACGCCGACGAGCTCGGTGCAGAACCGCTGCCAGCGCATGTTCGGTTCGATGCCGTGCACGAGCAGCACGTCGCGCTCCATGGCCGCCGGCCGGGCCACCGCCAGCGTGGTCGTGGGCCAGTCGATGCGGCGCTCGCCGTCGACCATGCTCACGACGGGACGGTTCACCTGGTAGTCGTAGTAGTCCTCGCCGTCGAGCTCCGCGATCGTCTCGGCGTCCCACGCGGCGGCGAGGTGCCGCAGCGCGCCGCTCGCCGCGTCACCGGCGTCGTTCCAGCCTTCGAAGGCCGCGAGGACGACCGGGTCGCGCAGGGCGGGGACGACGAAGCCGCCGGCGCCGGCGGTGGGAGGGGTGCTCATCACCCGTCAGCCTACGTTCCGGGAGGGGGCACCTCCCGCTTCTCGCGGCGTCCGGTCAGGTCGTGTGGACGATCAGGACGTCGACCGCCGCCCGGTGCGACACGTTCTGCGGCACCGACCCGAGGATGCGCCCGGACAGCGAGTTCAGGCCGCGGTTTCCCACGACGAGCAGGTCGGCGCGGTACGAGCCAGCCGCCTCGACCAGGACGTCGACGGGATCACCCTCGACCGCGTGCTTCTCGATAGCGGAGGCCCCGGCCTTCTGCGCAACCGCCTCGGCTTCCCCGAGCGCGTCCTCGGCGGGACTCGAGCCCGTCACCTTGTAGGCGAGGTCGCCGAGCTCCTCGGCGGCCCGGCGGCGGTCCTTCTCCGGCAGCGGCCGGTACGCGGACACGAGGTGCAGGACCGCGCCCGCGTCGGCCGCGATGCTGGCGGCGCGCTCGACAGCCCGGAAGCTGGACTCCGAACCGTCCGTGCCCACGAGCACACTGGTGAAGCTGGCCATGGAACCTCCGCGGGTCAGGTGGACGGGATCACCCTAGCGATCAAGCGGGCAAAGTGGGGCACATCGCGTGCCGTCAGGTCACCCGCACGCCGGCCGCGCGCATCTCGGCGATCGCCGCGTCCGTCGTCGCCGGCGCGACGCCCGCGGACAGGGCCGTGACGAGCACCGTGGGAAACCCGGCGGCCCGCGCGTCCAGCGCGGTGGCCCGGACGCAGTGGTCGGTCGCGAGGCCCGCCACGACCACGTCGGTGACGGCCGCCTCGGCCAGCACCTGGGCCAACGGCCGGCCGGCCGCGTCGTGGGCCTCGAAACCGCTGTACGCCGCGCTGTGCTCGCCCTTGTCCACGACCACGTCGACGAGCCCGTCCCGGACGGCCGCGGCGAACGCGGGATGCAGGTCAGCGCCCGGCGTACCGATGCGGCAGTGCTCCGGCCAGGTGGCGACGAAGTCGGGGTCCGTGCTCCAGTGCGCGCCCGGGTCGACGTGCCGGTCGCGGGTCGCCACCACCAGGGCGTAGCGGCCGCGGGCTGCCGCCAGGTGGTCGGCCAACGCACGCGCGACAGCGGCGCCGCCGGTCACCGCGAGGGACCCGCCCTCGCAGAAGTCGTTCTGGACGTCGACGCACACCAGTGCCGTCCGTCCCGTGCCGGTCGCGGTCATGGCTCACCTCGCATCACCATCGTCCCCGATCGGCGCGCGGCGCGCGCCCCGTAACCTGGCCGCGTGCCGGCCGACCGCAGACGTCCTGCTGCGCTGCTCTGGGACATGGACGGCCTGCTGGTCGACTCGGAACCGGTATGGACGGTGGCAGAGCGCGAGCTGTTCGCCTCCTGGGGGATGGCTTTCACCCCGTCGATGAAGGCCGCCGTCGTCGGCCGACGCATGGACGCGTCCGTCCAACTCATGATCGAGCTCGGCGCGCCCGGGTCGGACGGCGCGACGGCGGCTGCGGTCGCGGACCGGCTGCTGCACCGGATGGCCGAGCTGTTCGCCGAGGACCTCCCGCTGCTGCCGGGCGTCACCGATCTGCTGGCGGCGGCGCACGCCGCCGGCATCCCGCAGGCGCTGGTGTCCGCGTCGTACCGGCTGCTCGTCGACGCGGTGCTGGCGGGCCTGCCGGGGGAGCCGTTCGACGTCGCCGTGGCCGGCGACGAGGTCACCCACGGCAAGCCGCATCCGGAGGCCTACCTGACCGCGGCCGCCCGCCTGGGTGTCGACGCGCACGACTGCATCGTGCTGGAGGACACACCGACCGGGGCGCGGGCCGGCGCGGCGGCGGGCGCAGCGGTCGTCTACTGCCCGAGCGTCCCGAGCGCCGGGGCGCCCGAGCCCGGCTGGCACGCGGTCCCCACGCTGGCGGCCGTCGGGCTGGACGACCTGCGTGGGTGGCTCGGTCCGGCTTCCGACGTCAGTCCTGGAGGTCGGGCTGCTCGCGGATGATCCGGTCGAACAGGGGCTGGAACTGGAACCACCCGGCGAACTCGCTGCCGACCTGCGTGTGGGTGAGCGCCGCGTTGTCGGGCGTGATCTCGACGAGCGGACCGGCCGCCATCGCCATCAGCTGCGCCTGGCACGACCGCTCCATGGTCATGAACCACCAGACCGCCGCGTCGACGCTCGTGCCGACGGTCAGGAGGCCGTGGTTTCGCAGGATCACGGCCTTGTTGTCCCCGAGCGCGTGCGCGATGCGCTTGCCCTCCTCGACGTCCAGCACGACACCGGTGTAGTCGTCGAACAGCGAGTGGTCCTCGTAGAACGCGCAAACGTCCTGGGTGATCGGGGCCAGGGTGATTCCCAGGGCGGACAGCGACTTGCCGTAGACGGAGTGGCTGTGCGCCGCGGCGACGGCGTCGGGCCGGGCCTGGTGGACCTGGGAGTGGATCGCGAAGGCCGCGCCGTTCACCGGACGGTCACCCTCGACGACGTTCCCCTCGTGGTCGACCCGGATGAGGTCGCTCGCCTTGACCAGCGAGAAGTGCAGGCCGAACGGGTTCACCCAGAAGGTCTCCGGGAACTCGGGGTCGCGGGCGGTGATGTGCCCGGCCACGCCCTCGTCGAAGCCGGCCTTCGAGAACAGCCGGAACCCGGCGGCCAGCCGGATCTTGCGGTGCTGCCGCTCGTCGGCGACGTTGTCGAACGTGGGCGGGGCGAAGGTGCGGCCGGCGGGCTCGGGCATGACGACTCCTCGGGACGGCAGTAGACCTCCACTGTAGGACGCTCCCGCTGCCCGCGCCCGCGGCCCGCCGGGGACGTTCAGCCGGCCGCGAGCGGGTACGGCGGCGGCGTGCCCCCGTGCGCCGGGCAGAGCGGTTTGAAGTCGCAGAAGGCGCACAGCGCACCGGGGCTGGCACGGAAGTCACCGCTGTCGCGGGCGCGCGCGACCGCGTCGCCGAGCGCGAGCAGCTGACGCTCGACCGCGCGCAGCTCGACCTCGGAGGGGGAGTACGTGAGCTTCTTGCGGTCGGCGAGGTAGAGCAGCTGGAGCACGGCCGGAACCACGCCGCGCGTGCGCCAGACGACCAGCGCGTAGAACTTCAGCTGGAAGAGGGCCTTGGCCTCCCACATCTCGCCCGGGGAGGTCCCGGTCTTGTAGTCGACGACGCGCACCGCCCCATCGGCCGCCACGTCGAGACGGTCGATGATCCCGCGCAGCAGCAGGCGGTCGTCCAGAACGGTCTCGACGTGCTCCTCGCGGCCGGCCGGCGCCAGGCGGGTGGGGTCCTCGAGATCGAAGTAGCTCGCGAGCAGGATCTCCGCGCTGGCCAGCCAGGCGGCCTCGGTGCCCTCGGGTGCGCCGTCGAACAGCGCAGCGTTCTCCGGCTCCTGTTCGAGCAGCGCCGCCCAGGCAGCCGGGAGCATCGCCTGCGCCGTCGCCAGCGTCCGTTCGACCGGCGCGAGGTCGAAGAGCCGCTCCAGGACGGCGTGCACGACCGTGCCGCGCACCGCGGCGGCGCTGGGCGCCTCGGGCAGCCGGTCGATCACCCGCAGCCGATAGCGCAGCGGGCAGGTCTTGAAGTCGCCGGCACGCGAGGGCGACAGCGAGGGCATCGTCGGCTCGGCTGGGTCGGCATCGACGACGGCCGGCTGGGACATGCCGTCACGGTAGGACGCGGATCGGACACCGGTGAAGCGGCACGCCGGATCCGGGCCGTACCGGCGCCAGGAGGTGACTTCGTCCGAAGCGTGCACCTGCCGGGAGGCCCACGACCTACCCTGGTGCCGATCTTTCGTCGAGCGGGTCGGACCGAGAGCCAGGAGGGCAGATGGCAGCGGGCGATCCGAGCACGCCGGCGTCTCCCACGCCCGCGCCGCAGCGGCCGGTCGTACGCCGGCGGGCTCCGGCGATCTCCGCGGGCGTTCAGGGCGCGCTGCTGGCCCTGTGCGGGGTGCGCAGCGGCGCCACCGTTCTCGACCTCACCCCCGGGGGATGCTTCGTCCGCCCGGCTCACGCCGCGGCGGGCAAGGGCGGCGTCGTGCTGGTGGCCCAGCCCGCCGCGCTCGCCGAGAGCCTGCCCGCCGTGCTGCGCGGCGCCCAGGTGACCCACGTGTTCGCGCTGCTGCCCGGCAGTCGCCTGCTCACCGTCCTGCGCCCGGTCCTGCGCGCCGGCGCCCGCGTCGCGATGACCGCGGTCGACGCCGACGCGGTCCACGAGGCGGCGCTGGTCGCGGCGTACGACGTGGTGCACCTCGAACCGGACGTCGAAGGGATGGTGGGCGCCGTCGTGCGCCCGCGCCCGCCGTCCTGACGGCTGCTCACGGCACGGCCCCGTAGCATCGGAGCGGTGCGGCTCTTCGGCTTCCAGGTGCGGCCACGCCTGTCGTTCCTGCTGCTCGGCGCGCTGGCCGCCATCAGCGTCGCGGAGGGGCTGCGCGCAGACCTGGACCGGGCCTCGCCCGCCACGATCGCCGCCCTGTCGATCCTCATCGGGCTCGGTCTGCTGGGCTCGGTCCTGCTGCACGAGCTGGCGCACGCCCTCGTCGGCAGGCGACTCGGCCTGCCCGTCGGCACCATCGAGCTGAACGTGCTCGGCGGCGCGACCGTCCTGGGTGAGGACCCGCCGACGCCGCGCGCCCAGTACCTCGTGTCCGTGGTGGGTCCCGTCGTCAACCTGCTGCTCGCCGGGGTCTTCGGCATCGCGGCCCTCACCACCGACGTCGCGACGGTCCCGCACGATCTGGCGTACCCGCTGTTCGTCATCAACGCCCTGCTCGCCTTCTACAACTTGCTGCCGGGCCTCCCGCTCGACGGCGGCCACCTCGTCCGCGCCGCGGTCTGGGGCGTGACCGGCGACAAGGTCACCGGCCTGCGCGCGGCGGGCGTCGGCGGCCTGGTGACGGCCGCGGCCACCTTCGTCCTGGGTCTCGTCGAGCTGCGTGCGGGCACAGGGTTCGCGCTCGCCACCTTCCTCGTCGCCGCCTTCGTCGGCGTCCAGGCCCAGGGCGCGCTCACCGGCGCGAACGTCGCCCGGCGGCTTCCGGACGTCGTCGCCGGCCGGCTCGCCCGGCCCGCGTTCGTGGCCGGGTCCGACCTGCCGCTGGCCGAGGCGCTTCGCCGAGCGGCGGCCGCCGGGCGGAGCGCGGTCGTCCTCGGTGTGGACGGCAAGCCGTCGGCGGTCCTGTCCGACGTCCTGCTCGCGTCGGTGCCGGACACCCGGCGTCCGTGGGTTCCGCTGTCGTCGGTGAGCGAGCGCGTCACCGCCACGCTCGACGCGCACCTCGAGGGCGAGCAGCTGCTGCGGGCCCTGCGCGAGCACCCGGCGCCGGCGTACGTCGTCATGGACGGAGGGCGGTTCGTGGGCGTGCTGCGCGCCGCCGACGTCGCCGCCCGGCTGCGCGGCCGACCCGGCGCGTGAGCGAGCCCTCGGCCCGCGGGGTGGGCGGGACCGGCCCCTTCGCAGCGGGCGACAGCGTGCAGCTGACCGATCCGAAGGGCCGCCGGCACACGGTCGTCCTCGAACCCGGGCGGCAGTTCCACACTCACCGCGGCTTCCTCGACCACGACGCCCTGATCGGCCTGGCCGAGGGATCGGTGGTCACGTCCTCGGGCGGTACGCCCTACCTCGCGCTGCGGCCGCTGCTGTCGGACTTCGTGTTGTCGATGCCGCGCGGGGCGACCGTCGTCTATCCCAAGGACAGCGCCGCGATCGTGGGGTACGCCGACGTGTTTCCCGGCGCCGTCGTCCTGGAGGCCGGCGCCGGCTCGGGCGCCCTGACCTGCGCGCTGCTGCGGGCCGTCGGGCCGTCCGGGCGCGTGGTGTCGTACGAGCGCCGCGAGGACTTCGCCGCGGTCGCGCGCCGCAACGTGGAACGGTTCTTCGGCGGCGCGGTCGCCACGTGGACCCTGCACCGCGGCGCACTCGAGCAGTCGAGCGAGACCGGTGTCGACCGGGTCGTGCTGGACATGCTCGCGCCCTGGGATGTCCTCGACCGCGCACACGCCGCGCTCGTCCCGGGCGGCGTCCTCTGCGCCTACGTCGCCACGACGACGCAGCTCTCGCGCACGGTCGAGGAGTTGCGCTCGGCCGGCTGCTGGACCGAGCCGCAGTCGTGGGAGACGCTCGTTCGCACGTGGCATGTCGAGGGGCTGGCGGTCCGGCCCGACCACCGCATGGTCGGGCACACCGGCTTTCTCGTGACCACGCGGCGCATGTCCGACGGGGTGCCCGCCCCACGACGGCAACGCCGGCCCGCGAAGGGCGCCGGCGGCGGGCTCGACACCGAATCTCCCGCCGACACGTGATCGACGCGCACCGGAGCGTTACCCCCGGCGCGAAACCTGCCGAGGGTAGGGTCGGAAGGCGACTGCAAGGCCGCGTGCCGAGCCGTACCCAAGGGCCGTTGGAGGTGGGGTTCAGGTGGCGAGCGACAACGCCGGAGACAAGGACCGCCGCAGCCTGAGCGGCGAGCGTGCCCGGGCGGACCAGGCGGCGCAGGTCTCGTTCCTCCAGGAGGAGATCGCGGTGCTGAGGCGCCGCCTCGCGGACGGCCCGCGCAGCCTGCGCGGGCTGGAGGAGCAGCTGGCCGAGACCAACGCGACCCTCGCCGCGGTCTCCGGCCAGAACGAGCGGCTGACGTCCACCCTGCGCGAGGCCCGCGACCAGATCGTGGCGCTGAAGGAAGAGGTCGACCGGCTCGCTCAGCCCCCGTCAGGCTTCGGCGTGTTCCTCGCCCATCACGACGACGAGACCGTCGACATCTTCACCGGCGGTCGCAAGCTGCGCGTCACCGTGAGTCCGAGCGTGCAGCGCGACGAGCTCCGGCGCGGCCAGGAGGTCATGCTCAACGAGGCGATGAACGTCGTCGCCGCGCTCGCCTTCGAGAAGGCCGGCGACGTGGTGATGCTCAAGGAGATCCTCGCCGACGGCGAGCGAGCGCTCGTGCTGAACCACACCGATGAGGAGCGCATCGTCCACCTCGCCGACTCGATCATCCACGAGCCGCTGAAGAGCGGTGACTCGCTCCTCGTCGAGTCCCGGTCCGGATGGGCGTACGAGCGCATCCCGAAGTCCGAGGTCGAGGAGCTGGTGCTCGAAGAGGTCCCCGACATCGACTACGCCCAGATCGGGGGGCTGGGCGAGCAGATCGAGATGATCCGGGACGCGGTCGAGCTCCCGTACCTGCACGCCGAGCTGTTCGCCGAGCACAAGCTGCGTCCACCCAAGGGCGTGCTCCTGTACGGCCCACCCGGGTGCGGCAAGACACTCATCGCCAAGGCGGTGGCCAACTCGCTGGCGAAGAAGGTCGCCCAGGTCACCGGCAAGCCCGACGGGCGCGCGTTCTTCCTGAACATCAAGGGTCCGGAGCTGCTGAACAAGTACGTCGGCGAGACCGAGCGGCACATTCGCATGATCTTCCAGCGGGCGCGGGAGAAGGCGTCGGACGGAACGCCGGTGATCGTGTTCTTCGACGAGATGGACTCGATCTTCCGTACCCGTGGGTCCGGCGTCAGCTCGGACGTCGAGACCACCATCGTCCCGCAGCTCCTGTCGGAGATCGACGGCGTCGAGGGGCTCGAGAACGTCATCGTGATCGGCGCGTCCAACCGCGAGGACATGATCGACCCCGCGATCCTGCGCCCGGGGCGCCTGGACGTGAAGATCAAGATCGAGCGGCCGGACGCGGAGGCGGCGCGGGACATCTTCGGCATCTACATCACCGAGGACCTGCCGCTCCACAGCGACGACCTCGCCGATCATGGCGGCAGCCGTGCCGAGACCGTCCAGGAGATGATCCAGCGCACCGTCGAGCGCATGTACACCGAGCAGGACGAGAACAGGTTCCTCGAGGTCACGTACGCCAACGGGGACAAGGAGGTCCTGTACTTCAAGGACTTCAACTCGGGCGCGATGATCCAGAACATCGTCGACCGGGCCAAGAAGATGGCCATCAAGGCCTTCCTCGAGGCCGACTCCGATCCGGGCGCGAAGGGGCTGCGGCTCACGCACCTGCTCGCCGCGTGTGTCGACGAGTTCAAGGAGAACGAGGACCTGCCCAACACGACCAACCCCGACGACTGGGCTCGGATCTCGGGCAAGAAGGGCGAGCGGATCGTCTACATCCGTACGCTCATCTCGGGCGCCAAGGGCAACGAGTCCGGCCGCGCGATCGACACCGTCGCCAACACCGGCCAGTACCTCTGACCCCCGGCGCCACCCCACCGCCCCCCTCTCTCGCGTTGATCATGATGTTGCCGTCACATTTCGGTCGCCAGTGTGACGGCAACATCATGATCAACGGGGTTTTGGGGGTGCGCGGCCTACGCTGGAGGGCATGAGCGTCGTACGGGTGGCCGGGCTCGAGACCGAGTACGGCATCAGCGCGCCCAGCCAGCCCGACCTCAACCACATGGTCGCGTCGTCGCTCATCGTCAACGCGTACGCCGCCGGGCTCGGGCTCGCGCAGGCCCGTGCCCGGTGGGACTTCGAGGAGGAGAACCCCCTTCGCGACGCCCGCGGGTTCGAGATGGACATCATGCGTGGCTCCCTCGACGCGCCGGCGAACGAGGAGGACCTGGGCCTCGCCAACGTGATCTTGACCAACGGGGCCCGCCTGTACGTCGACCATGCGCACCCGGAGTACTCCGCGCCGGAGACCACGACGCCGCTCGACGCGGTCCGCTGGGACAAGGCGGGGGAGCGCGTGATGGCCGAGGCGGCGCGGCTCGCACTGACCGTCCCGGGATCGGCGCCGCTGCAGCTGTACAAGAACAACACCGACGGCAAGGGCGCCTCGTACGGCACGCACGAGAACTACCTCATGGCCCGGCAGACGCCGTTCGCGGACATCGTCCGGCACCTGACCCCGTTCTTCGTCAGCCGGCAGGTCTTCGCCGGAGCGGGCCGGGTGGGCATCGGCCAGGACGGCAAGAACGAGGGGTTCCAGCTGTCCCAGCGCGCCGACTTCTTCGAGGTCGAAGTCGGGCTCGAGACCACGTTGAAACGCCCCATCATCAACACCCGGGACGAACCGCACGCCGACCCCGAGCGGCATCGGCGGCTGCACGTGATCCTCGGCGACGCCAACCTGAGCGAGATCGCCACCTATCTCAAGATCGGTACGACGTCGCTCGTGCTGTCGATGATCGAGGAGGGCTGGCTCACCGAGTCCGGTGTGGACCTGTCGGTCGAGAACCCCGTGCCGTCGTTGCGGTCGGTCAGCCACGACGCATCGCTCCGCCACCTGCTGCACCTGCGCGACGGGCGGCAGCTCACCGCCGTACAGCTCCAGCTCGAGTACCTCGACCAGGCTCGCAAGTTCGTCGAGGACCGGTACGGCAGCGACGCCGACGTCCAGACCGTGGACGTCCTGGCGCGGTGGGAGGCAGTGCTCGGCGCGCTCGAGAGCGATCCCCTGTCGCTCGCCGACCAGCTCGACTGGGTCGCAAAGCTGGTGCTGCTCGAGGGCTACCGGGACCGCGAGGGTCTCGGCTGGGGTGCCGCGAAGCTGCATCTGGTCGATCTCCAGTACTCGGACGTACGGCCCGAGAAGGGCTTGTACAACAGGCTGGTCGCCCGCGGGTCCATGCAGACCCTGGTCACGCCCGACGACGTCAGCAGCGCGGTCACGAACCCGCCCACCGACACCCGTGCGTACTTCCGCGGTCGGGCCCTCGCGCAGTACGGGCGGTCCATCGCCGCCGCGTCCTGGGACAGCGTGATCTTCGACATCGGCCGCGAGTCGCTGCAGCGCGTTCCCACCATGGACCCGCTGCGCGGCACCGAGGCGCACGTCGGCGAGCTGTTCGACCGCTGCGAGACCGCAGCGGAACTCGTCGCCGCCATTACCGGCGGTTCCTGACCTGCCCCGACCACTAGGGTCGTAGGTGACAGGGAGGTGGTCCGCGTGCCCACACACGACGACGGCGGTCAGGCCCGTGCCAGCCGCAAGGCGCAGGACGCCACGGAGGTCGAGGAGACCGCCGAGGCGTCGGCCGAGGTCGCCGAGCGCAACGCCAAGCTGACCGAGGACGTCGACGACCTCCTCGACGAGATCGACGACGTGCTCGAGTCCAACGCCGAGGACTTCGTCCGCGGATACGTCCAGAAGGGCGGCGAGTGACCTCCTCGCAGGGACGGCTGCCCGATGCCTACCTTGCGGCGGGCATGCCTTCGTTCCACGACTTCCTGTCCGGGGCCGCACCCGAGCTGCTGCCGGGCCGACGCGGCCTGGACGGACCGCTGCCGCTGGAGGGGGTGCGGCACGGGACCACGATCGTCGCGCTCATCTGCGACGGCGGCGTGGTCATGGCGGGCGACCGGCGCGCCACGATGGGCAACGTCATCGCGCAGCGCGACATCGACAAGGTGTTCGCGGCCGACGAGTTCTCCGCGATCGGCATCGCCGGAACCGCGGGCATCGCGGTCGAGATGGTGCGGCTGTTCCAGGTGGAGCTCGAGCACTACGAAAAGCTCGAGGGCCGGGTGTTGTCCCTGGACGGCAAGGCGAACCGGCTCACCACGATGATCCGCGGCAACCTCGGCATGGCCATGCAGGGGCTCGCCGTGCTGCCACTGTTCGCCGGCTTCGACGTCGCGCGCGGCACCGGGCGGATCATCAGCTACGACGTGACCGGCGGTCGCAGTGACGAGACCGGCTACTACGCCGTCGGATCGGGCTCGGTGTTCGCACGCGGGGCGCTCAAGAAGCGCTACCGCGAGGGTGTCAGCCCCGACGAGGCGGTCGCGCTCGCCGTGAACGCCCTCTACGACGCGGCCGACGACGACACCGCCACCGGCGGCCCCGACCTGACCCGGCGCATTTTCCCGGTGGTCGCCGTCGTCACGGCTAACGGCTTCCGACGCCTCCCCGACCAGGAGGTGGGCGCGGTCGTCGAGGCCGTCGTCGCCGAGCGCATGACGAACCCGGGAGGCTGACCCCGTGTCGATGCCTTACTACGCCAGCCCCGAGCAGCTGGTCCGCGACCGCAGCGAGTACGCCCGGAAGAACATCGCGCGCGGCCGTGACGTGGCCGTCCTCTCGTACGCCGGGGGAATCCTGTTCGTGGCGGTGAACCCGTCGAGCGCGCTGCACAAGGTCAGCGAGATCTACGACCGCATCGGGTTCGCCGCGGTCGGCAAGTACAACGAGTTCGAGAACCTCCGCATCGCCGGCGTCCGCTATGCCGACATGCGCGGGTTCGCCTACGACCGCAGCGACGTCACCGGCCGCGGTCTCGCGAACGCCTTCGCGCAGACCCTCGGCTCGATCTTCATCGAGAACTCCAAGCCGTACGAGGTGGAGATCGTGGTCGCCGAGGTCGGCGAGACCGAGGACGAGGACCAGCTCTACCGGCTCACCTACGACGGCACCGTCGGAGACGAGGCCGACTTCGTCGCGATCGGCGGCCAGGCCGAGGCGGTCGGCGGGTCCCTGCGCGAGAGTTACGCCCCCGGGCTCGACCTCGCCACGGGGCTGCGGCACGCCGTGACCGCCCTGCAGGCCGGCGTGGCGGCCGCGAACGGCGGGGACACCCCCGCCGTCGAGGCCACCGGCCTGGAGGTCGCGATCCTGGACCGGGAGCGCGCCGGCCGCGCCTTCCGCCGGGTCAGCGGCGACGCGCTGGCCGAGCTGCTGGCCTGACGCCCGGCATGGCCGGGCGGCTGCTGCTGGTCGTGCTCCCGGTGGTGACGCTCGTGGCCTGCGGCGCTCCGACCGCTCCGTCGAGCGCCCGGGCGACGCCAGCCACCCCACCGGCTCCATCCACGTCGCCCGCATCGCCGTCGACGCCGGCAACGATCACGTCATCGCCCGCAGCGCGGCCGCCGTTCACGTCGTCGGTGGCCACCGTGACGGCGGCGGACCTGCCGTCCTCGTACCACCCCGGCTGTCCCACGCCCCCGGACCAGCTGCGCTTGCTGACGCTCTCGTACGTGGACTTCACCGGGGAGGCGCAGACCGGGCACCTCGTCGTCAACGCGCGTGTCGTGCCCCAGGTGGTGGCCATCTTCGCCGACCTGTACGCGCACGCGTTCCCTATCCGCCAGATGGTGCCGGTGGACGCGTTCGGCGGCAGCGACGATCGCAGCGTCGCCGCCGACAACACGGCGGGGTTCAACTGCCGCCTCGCCGTCACCAGCGGACCCACGTCGTGGTCCATGCACGCGTACGGCGAGGCCATCGACGTAGACCCGGTCGAGAACCCGTACGTCGAGTCGAACGGGGTGGTCGACCCGCCGAACGGCGCGGCTTTCGTCGATCGGTCGGACGTGCGCCCGGGCATGGCCGTGCCGGGGGGCGAGCTGGTCGAAGCGTTTGCCCGCCAGGGGTGGAGGTGGGGCGTGACGTTCGGGGACTACCAGCACTTCTCTACGAACGGGAAGTGACGGCCCTTACGCGATAGGACTTGACTGTACGTGATATATCGGCGACTATCGCTATCAGTCACGAAGGGGGTACGGCCATGCGCCTGGGGCGCGGAGACATCCGCCCGCTGCTGCTCGTCGGTCTCGCCGACGGTTCCGCGCACGGATACGAACTGATGCGCCGGCTCGAGGAGGCCAGCGGGGGAGCGTGGACCCCCAGCCCCGGCTCGGTGTACCCGACCCTCCAACTGCTGGAGGACGAGGGCCTGCTGACCTGTTCCTCGGCGGGGGGCAAAAAGGTGTACACCCTGACCACGAGCGGCCGCCACGCGGCACGTGCGGCCGCCAAGTCTCCTCGGCCGTGGGACCAGGAGGACGCCCAGCCGGGCCGGTATCCCCTTCGTGAGATCACCCACGCCGTCCATGCGGCGGCCAAGCAGGTTGGCGCCACCGGCTCGCCCGAGCAGATCGACGCCGCCATCGAGCTCCTGCGCCGCGCCAAGAAGGACCTCTACCTCCTGCTGGCCGGCGACTGAGCCATCGACCAAAGGACACCATGACCAGCGCACCACCCGTGCGCCGGCGGCCCGCCCCGTTGCGGGCCGCCGTGCGCCGTACCACCCGTCTCAGCCCTCATCTCGTCCGCGTCACCGTGACCGGCGAGGACCTCACCCGCTTCCGCTGGGCCGGCCCGGCCGGTCACCTCAAGCTGATGCTGCCGGAGCCAGGGCACACCGACGTCGCCCTGCCCGAACCCGACGACGAGGGCCTCGTCGCCCTCGACCGCTCGGCGCCGATCACCATGCGGACGTACACCGCGCGCCGGTTCGACGAGGAACGACGCGAACTGGACCTCGACGTCGTGCTGCACGGCCACGGGCCGGCCTCGGCCTGGGCCGAGCAGGCACGGCTCGGCGACAAGCTCGCCGTGTCCGTCCCGCGGGCCGCCGGCTTCGTCCAGGACCCCGGCGCCAACTGGCTGCTGCTCGGCGGCGACGCGTCCGCGCTGCCCGCGATCGCGACGATCCTGCCCACGGTCACCGTGCCGCTCGCCGCCTACGTCGAGATCGACGACCCCGCGGACCGGATCCCGCTCGACCGGCCGGTGGCGTGGCTTCCGCGTCGGGGCGCGCCCGGCGAGGCGCTGGCGGCCGCGATGCTGGCCCATGCCCGGCCGGCAGGTCGCGGCCAGGTCTGGGTCGCCACGGAGGCCGGCGCGGTCCGGCACATCCGGCAGGGCCTGCTGCGCGCCCTCGACCGCGACCAGGTGACCACCCGCGGATACTGGCGTACGGGCCAGGCCAACCATCCCGACCACGACTACGGGGACGACGCGTGAGAGAACTGCTGTCGCGGCCCAAGGTCGCGGTCAGCGTGGTCTACGTGGCCGCCCTGTTCATGTCGATCATGGACGCCACGATCGTGAACGTGGCCCTCCCGAGCATCGGGCGCGACCTGCACGCCGGCACGCGCAGCATCGACGCTGTCTCGATCGGCTACCTCGTCAGCCTGGCCGTGGTGATCCCCACCAGCGGCTGGTTCGGCGACCACTTCGGCGGCAAGCGCGTCATGCTCGCCGCGATCGTGGTGTTCACGGCCGCGTCGGTCCTGTGCGGGCTGGCGCAGTCGTTCGGCGAGCTGGTGGCGTTCCGCATCCTGCAAGGCGTGGGGGGCGGCATGCTCACCCCCGTCGGCATGGCGATGCTGTTCCGGGTCTTCCCGCCCCAGGAGCGCGTCCGGGCATCGAGCATCCTCGTGGTGCCGACCGCTCTCGCCCCGGCAGTCGGCCCCGTGCTGGGCGGCCTGCTCGTCGACAGCCTCTCGTGGCGCTGGGTGTTCTTCGTGAACCTCCCGCTCGGTCTGCTGGCGCTCGCGTACGGCGTGCTGTTCCTGCGCGACACCGACCTGCCGCCCGCGGGCCGCTTCGACGTGCCCGGCTTCGTCCTGTCGGGCGTCGGGTTCGCCGCGCTCATGTACGGCGTCAGCGAAGGCCCCGACAAGGGCTGGGAGAGCGGGCAGATCGTGGCCACGATCGCCGTCGGGGTGGTGCTGCTCCTGGTCCTGGTCGCGACGCAGCTGCGGACCCGCGAGCCCTTGCTCAACCTGCGACTGTTCGGCGACCGCCTCTTCCGGTCCGCCACGGCCGCGCTGTTTCTGGCCACCGCCGCGTTCCTCGGCGTGCTGTATCTCGTTGCCCTGTTCTTCCAGGTCGGGCTGGGGCTGGACGCCCTCGGCAGTGGCCTGTCCACCTTCCCCGAGGCGATCGGCGTCATGGTCGGCGCGCAGGCGGTCAGCCGCCGGCTCTACCCGTGGTTCGGGCCACGCCGGGTCATGATCGGGGGGCTGGTCGGCGTGGCGGTCGTGATGCTGGCGCTGACGCAGGTCGGCGGCGGCGACCTGTGGACCATCCGGGGCCTGATGTTCGTGCTCGGGTACGCGATGGCGCACTGCTTCGTCCCGGCGCAGGCCGCGGCGTTCGCCCGGATCTCCCCGGCCGACATGGGCCGAGGGTCGACGTTGTTCAACGCCCTGCGGCAGCTGGGCGGCGCGGTCGGCGTCGCCGCGCTGACCAGCGTGCTCACCGCGACCGGCGTGGGGGAGACCCTGGCGAACGGGTCCGGCACCGGGGATCTGCACCCGTACCACGCGGCATTCCTCGTGGCCGGCATCATCGCCGTCGCCGCAGCGGCCATCTGCCTGACCATCCACGACGAGGACGCCGAGTCGACCCGCGTACGGCGGCCGCGGCGGGCTGCTGCGCCCGAGCCGGCTCTGGTCGACTGAGGACCCGCATGCGCGTGCTGTTCGTCTGCTCCGGCAACATCTGCCGCTCGCCGACGGCCGAGGCGGTGATGCGCCGCTTGGTCGAGGAGGCGGGCCTCGGCAACCGGATCGACGTGGACGGCGCGGGGACCGGCGACTGGCACGTGGGCGAGCCGCCCGACTCCCGGGCTGCGGAGGCGGCCGCCCGGCGCGGCATCACGCTGACAGGGCGGGCCCGGCAGGTCAGCCGCAGGGACTTCGACGAGCAGGACCTCATCGTGGCGGTGGACGACGAGAACCTCCTGCGGCTCCAGGAGATTGCGCCGTCCGGCGCTCACGCCCGCCTGCGCCGTCTGGACGGCAGGGACGTCCCCGACCCGTACTACGGCGGGCGCGGCGGCTTCGACCAGGTCCTGGACCAGGTGGACGCCGCCTGCCGCCGCCTGCTGGACGAGATCCGTGCCGGCGTTCACCAAGACTGATCCGGCGCCGCTGGAGGCCGCAGGGCTCCGGTGGCTCGCGGCGGCCGGTGCCCGCGTCCCGGAAGTCCTCGACGAGCGCCCAGGCGCGCTGGTCCTCCAGCGGATCCCGCCGGGTCGCCTCGACGCCGCCGGCGAGGAGGAGCTGGGACGCATGCTCGCCCAGGTCCACGCCGCGGGGGCCGAGCGCTTCGGCTCGCTGCCCGCGCCGGGCCGGTTCTTCGTCGGCCGGTACGCCCTCGAGCAGGCCCCCTCCGACGACTGGGCGACGCACTACGTACAGGTGCTGTGCCTGCCGCCGGCCAGGGACGTGGGCTTGACCCGCGAGGTGGCCCGCGTCGCCGTCGACGCTCCCGTCGAGCCGCCCGCACGCCTGCACGGGGACCTGTGGAGCGGCAACGTGCTGGGCGATGACCGCGGTCGCCCCTGGCTGATCGACCCCGCGGCGTACGGCGGCCACCGCGAGGTCGACCTCGCAATGCTCGACCTGTTCGGCCGCATTCCTGCGCGCACGGTGGCGGCGTACGAGGAGGTGCATCCGCTTGCGGAGGGCTGGCGCGAGCGCGTCCCGCTCTGGCAGCTGTTCCCGCTGCTGGTACACGCGGCCCTGTTCGGCGGCTCGTACGTCCACAGGGCGGCCGAGCTCGCCGCCCGCCTGTCGCGCTGACCCGGCGCCGCGCCCCCACGTAGGCTCGAGGCATGGAACGCCGGATCTTCGGCCTGGAGAACGAGTACGGCGTCACGTGCACGTTCCAGGGCCAGCGGCGGCTGTCGCCGGACGAGGTGGCCCGCTACCTGTTCCGCCGGGTGGTGTCCTGGGGACGCTCGAGCAACGTCTTCCTGCGCAACGGCGCCCGGCTCTACCTCGACGTCGGCAGCCATCCCGAGTACGCCACGCCGGAGTGCGACTCGATCGTCGACCTGGTCATCCACGACAAGGCAGGCGAGCGCATCCTCGAGGGGCTCGAGCAGGACGCCGAGCGGCGCTTGCGCGAAGAGGGTATCGCCGGCGACATCTACCTGTTCAAGAACAACACCGACTCCGCCGGCAACTCGTACGGCTGTCACGAGAACTACCTCGTGGGCCGTCACGGCGAGTTCTCGCGCCTCGCCGACGTCCTCGTCCCGTTCCTCGTCACCCGCCAGATCATCTGCGGAGCGGGCAAGGTCCTGCACACGCCGCGCGGCGCGGTGTTCTGTGTCAGCCAGCGCGCGGAGCACATCTGGGAGTCGGTCAGCTCGGCCACCACCCGCAGCCGCCCCATCATCAACACCCGCGACGAGCCGCACGCCGACGCGGAGCGGTTCCGCCGGCTGCACGTGATCGTCGGCGACTCCAACATGAGCGAGACCACGGCGCTGCTCAAGGTCGGCTCGACCGACCTGGTGCTGCGGATGATCGAGGCGAGCGGCATCTTCCGGGACCTGACACTGGAGAACCCGATTCGCGCCATCCGGGAGGTCAGCCACGACCCGACCGGTCGCCGCAAGGTGAAGCTCGCGAACGGGCGGGAGGCGAGTGCCCTCGAGATCCAGCGGGAGTACCTCAGCCGCGCGAGCGACTTCATCGACCGGCGGGGAGCCGACGGCACGGTGAAGCGGGTCCTGGACCTCTGGGCCCGTACCCTGCAGGCGGTCGAGACCGGTGACCTGTCGCTCGTCGACCGCGAGATCGACTGGGTGATCAAGCGGCGCCTGATCGAGCGTTACATGGTCAAGCACGACCTGCCGCTGTCGTCGCCCCGCATCGCCCAGATCGACCTCGCGTACCACGACATCAACCGCAGCCGCGGCCTGTACTACCTCATGGAGCGGCGCGGATCGGTCGAACGGGCCGCTCGCGACATCGAGATCTTCCAGGCCAAGTCGGTGCCCCCGCAGACGACCCGCGCACGGCTGCGCGGCGAGTTCATCAAGCGCGCACAGGATCGCCGCCGAGACTTCACCGTCGACTGGGTGCACCTGAAGCTGAACGACCAGGCCCAGCGCACCGTCCTGTGCAAGGACCCGTTCCGCTCGGTCGACGACCGCGTCGAGAAGCTCATCGCCTCGATGTAGCCGCGGCCGCCACTAGGTTGGCCGGGTGTCCCAGGGCAAGAGCGAGCGCCTCGTGAACCTCACGATGGCGCTCATGGCGACCTCCCGGTACGTCACGGTCGAGGAGATCGCGCGCCTCGTCGACGGCTACGACCCGCCGAACGGCGACGTGAGCGACCCGGCGTTCCGGCGGATGTTCGAACGCGACAAGGAGCAGCTGCGCGAGCTCGGTATCCCGGTCGAGACCGGACCGGTGGACCCGCTGTACGGCGACGACCTGGGCTACCGGATCCGGCGCGGCGACTACGCCCTGCCGCCCCTGCAGCTCGAGCCGGACGAGGCCGCCGCGCTCGGGCTCGCCGCCCGCTTCTGGTCGTCGGCGGAGCTGGCGTCCGCGTCCGCGTCGGCGCTGCGCAAGCTCGCCGCGGGCGGTGTCGACACCGTCACCCCCGTGGGGTTCGAGGCGCGCGTGGACGCCGCCGACCCTGCGTTCGCGCCCCTCACCGAGGCGGTCCGCACCCGCCGCGTGGTGACCTTCCCGTACCGGCGTCCGGGCGCCGAGGAGGCCGTGCGGCGGGTGGAGCCGTGGGGGGTCGTCTCGCGGCGGCGCAACTGGTACGTCGTCGGACGTGACCAGGATCGCGGCGCGGAGCGGGTCTTCCGGCTGTCGCGCATTACCGGACCGGTCCGTCTCGAGGGCGAGGTCGGCGCGTACGCCATACCCGCCGACGTGGACCTGCGGGCGGCGGTCAGTGAAGCCGCTCCCGCCGAGCCCACGGCGACCGCCCGCATCCGGCTGGCCGACGGCGCCGGTACGAGACTGCGCCGCCGGGGCACCATGGCCGGCGACGTCCTGGAACTGCCGTACGCGGACGACGAGCGCCTGGCCGAGGAGCTGCTCGGCTATGGGCCGGCAGCGGTGGTCCTGGAGCCGGAGAGCCTGCGCGACGAGGTCGTGCGCCGGCTGCGTGCCGTCCTGGACCGGGCGTCGTGACTGCCGCCGCCGACCGGCTCGAACGGCTTCTTTCGCTCGTCCCGTGGCTGCGGACGCACCCGGGCGCCTCGATGGCGGCGGCGGCCGAGGCGTTCGGCACAACCGAGAAGGCGATCGGCGCCGACATCGACCTGCTGTTCTGCTGCGGCCTGCCCGGCGGCGGGCCGGGCGACCTCATCGACTTCGCCTTCGAGGGCGACACGGTGACGGTGCTGGACCCGCAGCTTCTCGACCGGCCACTGCGGCTCGACGGCGACGAGGCGCTCGCGCTGCTGGTCGCGGTCCGCGCCCTGGCCGACGTGGTGGGGCTGTCCGAACGGGACGCGCTGGAGCGGGTCGCCGCGAAGCTGGAGGCGGCCGTCGGCGCCGGCCCGCAGGTGACGGTGGTGCCGGCCGAAGCCGATCCCGCGACTCTCGGCCGCGTCCGCGAGGGCCTCGCGCAGGGCCGGCAGCTGCACCTGGCCTATCTTGCGGCCGCCCGCGACGAGGTGACCGAGCGGGACGTGGACCCGATGCGCGTCCTCATGCGCGACGGCAACTGGTACCTCGAGGCGTACTGCCACCGCGCGGAGGCGGTCCGCCTGTTCCGCGTGGACCGCATCGACGCGGTGCGACTGCTGGACTCGCCGGCCGCGCCGCCCCCCGACGCGGCCGTCCGCGACGACTCGGCCGGCCTGTTCGTCGCGAGCCCCGACCAGCTGCTCGTCGAGCTCGAGCTCGAGCCGTCGGCGGCCTGGGTGGCCGAGTACTACCCGTGCGAGGAGGTACGGGAGCAGCCCGGCGGGCGGCTGCGCGTCGGGCTCCGCACGTCGGACCCCCACTGGGTCCGCTCGCTGGTCCTGCGCCTCGGCGGCGGCGCCCGGGTGCTGTCGCCACCTGAGCTCGCCGACGACGTACGCACCTGGGCCGCACAAGCTCTGGCTGCGTACGACGGCAGGGCTCGTTGAGCAGCCGTGCAGGTCTCGGCCGAACGGACGTCGGATCCTGCGCCGACCGGCCGAGCGCCCACAGGCGCGCGCATCATCCGTGCCGAGACCGGTTCAAGTCGGGGCGGGACGCGCCGAAGTCCTCCTAGGTAGGCACACCGAGGGGAGCGCGCGGCATGACCACGATCAAGGCCACGTGTCCCTCGTGCGGTGAGGTCGAGCTCACCGGCGAGGACATCGAGCTGATGGTCTGCCCGACGGCTCCGCTGTCGTACTACGCCTTCGCCTGCCCGTCCTGCTGCGACAAGATCCGCAAGCCGGCTGACGACCACATCGTCTCGCTGCTGATCTCCGGCGGCGTCGAGGCGATGGTGTGGGACATCCCGGCGGAGGCGCTCGAGGACCGGTCCGGTCCCACCCTCACGTACGACGACCTGCTCGACTTCGTGCTGTGGCTCGGGACGACCGACCAGATCGCCGGGTTCGCCGCGCAGAGCGCTCGTCCCGCCGCGACCTGAGCCCGCCCGAGGATCGCGGGTGCGCGTTCTCGGCTAACGTCCCGTCCGTGCCGTGGTGGGCGTGGCTCCTGGTCGACATCGCGATCGTGCTCGCGGCGTTCGCCGTCGTCGTCCGCGCAGGCTGGCAGTTCTGGCGCCGCATCCGGACGTTCCTGGCCGGGATGTCGGCGATCCTCGCGGAGGTACCCCGCCTGCCGCGTCGCTGATGAGCACCGCAGCGGTCCCGTAGCCTGGCATCATGTCGTCTCCGGCGGAGCGGTACGCCGCGAGCCGGCAGCGGCAGCTGAGCCCGGCGCTGAGTGAGCTCGCCGCCGGGTACGCATTCGGTCTCGACCCGTTCCAGCGCGAGGCATGCCGCGCGCTCGAGGCCGGGAGCGACGTCCTCGTCGCCGCGCCGACGGGCGCCGGCAAGACCGTCGTGGGCGAGTTCGCCGTCCATCTCGCGCTTTCCGCCGGCCGTAAGTGCTTCTACACGACGCCGATCAAGGCGTTGTCGAACCAGAAGTTCGGCGACCTGTGCCGCCGCTTCGGCGCAGCGCGCGTCGGGCTGCTGACCGGCGACACGTCGGTACGCGGCCACGCGGATGTGGTGGTGATGACCACAGAGGTCCTGCGCAACATGCTCTATGCCGGCTCCGACACGCTCGACGACCTCGGCTTCGTGGTCATGGACGAGGTGCACTACCTGTCCGACCGGTTCCGCGGCGCCGTCTGGGAAGAGGTGATCATCCACCTCGCATCCTCCGTACGCCTGGTCTCCCTCTCCGCAACGGTGTCCAACGCCGAGGAGTTCGGCGCGTGGCTGCAGGAGGTACGGGGCGAGACCCGCGTCGTCGTCGAGGAGCACCGGCCGGTTCCCCTCTGGCAGCACGTGCTGGCCGACCGGCACCTCTACGACCTGTACGCGAGCCCCGACGGCCGCGAGGTGAACCCCCGGCTGCTGCGCCGCGCGCGCGACGAGCTGCGCCTTCCGGTCGACCGTCGCGGACGCCACGGCCGTCCTCGCTCCTCGGTCCGGACGCCGTCGCGGGTCGAGGTCGTCGAGCGCCTGGATGCCGACGGGCTGCTCCCCGCCATCGTGTTCGTCTTCAGCCGTGCCGGCTGCGAGGCGGCCGTCGGCCAGTGCCTGCGGTCCGGGCTGCGCCTCAACGACGACGCGGCCCGCGACGAGGTACGACGCATCGCCGAGGAGATGACGGCCGACATCCCCGACGACGACCTGCGCGTGCTGGGGTACGGCGGCTGGCTCGACGGCCTGCAACGGGGGTTCGCCGCGCACCACGCCGGACTGATCCCGGCCTTCAAGGAAGTGGTCGAACGGCTGTTCACCGGCGGGCTGGTGCACGTCGTGTTCGCGACCGAGACGCTCGCGCTGGGCATCAACATGCCGGCGCGGTCGGTCGTGCTGGAGCGGCTGTCGAAGTGGAACGGCGAGACCCACGCCGACGTCACGGCCGGGGAGTACACGCAGCTGACCGGCCGCGCCGGCCGGCGCGGCATCGACGTCGAGGGCCACGCCGTCGTGCTGTGGACCCCCGGTTTCGACCCGGCTCACCTCGCCGGTCTCGCGGGCACGCGGACCTACCCGCTGCGGTCCTCGTTCCACCCGACGTACAACATGGCCGTCAACCTCGTCGACCGCGTGGGCCGGGAAGAGGCCCGCGTCCTGCTCGAACAGTCCTTCGCACAGTTCCAGGCCGACCGGGCGGTCGTCGGTCTGGCTCGCCAGGTGGCGCGCTCCGAGGAGGCCCTGGAGGGCTACCGCGAGGCGGCGCGCTGCGACCGCGGCGACGTCGAGGAGTACGACGCGATCCGGCGGGCGCTGTCCGAGCGGGAAGCGCGCCTGGCCCGCGACGGCGCGGCCACGCGGCGGGCGGAGTCGGCAGCCGCGCTGGAGCGGCTGCGGCCGGGCGATGTGATCCGCATTCCGGCGGGGCGCCGGCGTGGCGTTGCCGTCGTCGTCGCCCCGGCCGGCGGCGGTACGACGGTGGTCACGGCGGCGCGCCAGGTACGCCGGCTCACCGCTGTCGAGGTGCCGCAGCCCGTCGAGCCGATCGGCCGCGTGACGGTCCCGCGCCACTTCGACGCACGATCACCCCAGGCTCGCCGCGACCTCGTGTCGACGCTGCGCGCGCAGGGGTTTCTCGATGCGGCTGACCGGCCGCCGCCGAAGGTCCGTGCCGCCGACGACCCGGAAGTCGGACGGCTGCGGGCCCGGCTGCGCGCCCATCCCGTCCACGGCTGCGCCGACCGGGCCGACCATCTGCGCTGGCTCGTCCGTGCCGGCACGTTGGAGAAGGAGACGGCCGCGCTGCGGAGTCGGGTGGCGAGCCGCTCGGCCGTGATCGCCCGCACGTTCGACCGGGTGTGCCGCGTCCTCACCGACCTCGACTACCTCGACGGTGACGCCGTCTCGGCGAGCGGCCGGCAGCTCGGCCGCATCTACGCCGAGGCCGACCTGGTCGTGACCGAG
>DASVGV010000029.1:0-13294 GCA_036379355.1 Mycobacteriales bacterium
CCGGGTCAACCTCGACGGCGCCTTCTACACGTTCCGTGAGGCGTCCAAGCACATGGTCGAACGCGGCGGCGGGGGTTCACTCGTCGGCACCGCGTCGCTCGCCGCGATCGAAGGGCAGCCGCGCGGTGAGCACTACGCCGCCACCAAGGGCGGCCTGATCTCGATGATCCGCGCGCTCGCCGTCGAGCTCGCCCGCCACCAGATCCGCGCTAACGCAATCCTGCCGGGCTGGATCGAGACCCCGATGACCGACGGCGCCCTCGACTCCACCGCGTTCAAGGACAAGGTGCTCAAGCGCGTACCGGCCAGACGTTGGGGGCAGCCCGAGGACTTTGCCGGCATCGCCGTCTATCTCGCGAGCGGCCTTTCCTCGTACCACACCGGCGACACCTTCCTGATCGACGGCGGGTACGCGATCTTCTGACTCTGCGGAGAACGGGCAGCCGCTCACGTACGGCTGTACGCCAGTGCGGCAAGAACGCGCCGGTTGGTCGCAGCGTCGGCATGCAGCTCGAGCTTGTCGAAGATCGCGCCGACGATAGGCTCCACGGTCTTGATGCTCAGGTGCAGCTCGCGGCAGATCGCCGCGTTCGAGTGTCCACGGGCGATGAGTGCCAGCACCTCGCGTTCGCGCGGGGTCAGCGCCTCGACGTGGCCGGACCGTTCCTGCCGGCCGATCACCTCGGCCAGCCCGAGGTGGTCGATCACGAGGGCCGCCTGCGACGCAAGGTCGCCGAAGAGGCGGGCCTCGGTCAGCGAAAGGGCATCGGCGCGCGCCCGCCGCACCGCGAGCACGCCGACCATCGAACCCTTGCTGACGACGACGCGAACGTGGTGTGACGTCGACTGCTCGAGCGTCTCGCGGGTCGACGGCGCGATCGCCTCGTCGGACTCGGGCCAGACGCCGACGGCGTGCAACTCGACACCGCCCATCCACAACGTCGCGGCTGGAGCGGATAGTGCGTCGGCGACGGCGCGGGCGAGCGCCGTCGGCCGGTCGTACGACCCGTCGTCGGCCCGCGAGAGCCAGGTCAGCGCCGAGTACGACGTCACGTGCTGTCCGTGCACGATCGCCCACCCCGCGGCCACCGGGACCAGCGCCGCCGCCAGCAAACCGGCCCGGGGGGTTCCGACTGCCAGCAGTCCGGCAACCAGTGCAGCCACCGAGAGGCCGGCAGCACCGACGAGCCACGTCAGCTGGCGCCGGACGCGCCTGCCGGCCCGGCGCCAGCGATCGGCTACGGCCACGACCCAGAGGACCTGCATTCCGGCGTACAGCGGATGAGCGAGCGCCGACCAGAAGGACGCAACAACGGAGGGCACGGTGCCCTGCAACGGGTGCCGGGTCGTCAACCCGGTCGATGCGTACTCAACCGGCCACACCGCCGACAGCAACGCGCACGCGGCAGCGAGCGCGACCACGACGGCCGCGACCCACCGCCAGGCGAGGGACGGCAGCCGTCCGTCCGGGAAACACAGGACCGACAGGGTGGTGAGGGCCAGCGCGACGGCCGTCGGCCATACCCCGAGCCACCCCCACCACGGACTGGTCTCACCAGCGGAGAAGTGGCCGATCTGCCGACCGAAGAACAGCAAGGCTTCGGTGACACCCGTCGCCAAGAACAGCCGGCCCTCCCGGTGACGCGGGCGCTGGTGAAGCACGTAGGCGCCCACGAAGGTGAATGCCACTGCGAGCAGCCCGTTGTGCAGGTTGGGCAGCCACAGCCCCCGCGCCTGGCCGAGGCTGACGAGCACGACGACGACGCTGCTGAGCAGCAGGGGTGCGAGCCCCCGCCCGCCGCGAACGCCCGCGTGCGTCACCGGGTCATCCTCACACCTCGTGCGCCGCGAAGGGCCCAGGGTTTTCCCTCCACTTCGCGATGCAGGGATCGCCCCGTGGTCGGCCGGCGGTCTGTCACGGCAGCGTGAGACCTCCCGCCGTACCGACCAGGGAGAACCATGACCGCCACCGCGCAGCCAGTGACCGCCGACCCGACCGCAAGCGACCCGACCCCCACCGAAAGGTTGCTGACGGGCGCACTGCTCGTCGCCCCGCTGATCTATCTGGCCGCGGACTCGACGTACGCCGCTCGAGGCTGGGACGACGGTGCGGCCGGCGTCCTGCATGTCCTCGGCGCCATCGCCTACGGGTTCGTGGTGCTGCGCGTGGCCACCTGGCTGCCGCGCACCTCATGGCTCGCCGCGGCCGTCGTCCTGACCGGTCTGGTCGGCATGGCTGGGAACGTCGCGTACGGCTTCGACACGATTCACTGGTCGTACGGCGACACCCAGCTCGTCGACCGGACCGGCGTCGCGACCCTCATCAAGCCGCTCGGGCTGTTCTTCCCGCTGTCGATCGCCCTCGCCGCCTGGGGTCTCACGAGGCTGCGCCACCGTTGGCAGGGCGCGCTCGCGCTCGTCGCCGCCGCCGTCTGGCTGGTCGCGCACATCGCCAACATCGCGGCCCTCGCCGTCGCCGTGAACGTCGCACTGGTCGTCGCCTTCGGCAGCCTCCTCTGGACTGCGTCCGTGCGGGACACCAGCGAGACCGCACCGGCGAACTCATCCGCGAACTCGTCCTCGACCCACCCGCGACTGTCAGCCGCGGACACCACCAGCGCCCAAGGTGTGAACTACGACCCGAGACACGTGCGAACGACGTCGCGACACATCACAGTGCGCGCTCGGAGGGACTCGAACCCCCACCCTTCTGATCCGTAGTCAGATGCTCTATCCGTTGAGCTACGAGCGCAGGGTGCCGGCAGAGTCTACCGGCACCCCGGCCGACACCCGGCGCGCTCACTCCTCGAGGGAGTGCCAGCGCTCGCTCTCCTCCTCGTCACCGTGCTCGCCCGGCGTCGCGACCTGGAGCAGGACGCCGCCGGCGTTCCGCGGGTGCACGAAGGCCTCCGCCCAGTGCGGGTCGTCGGGCCGCTCGCCGAATGTCTCGTACCCGCGCGCGTGCAGCACCTCGATCGCCTCGTGCACCGACGGCACGGTGAAGGTCACGTGGTGCAGCCCGCCGAGCCCCCCGGACCGGGCGAGGAACGAGTCGAGGAACGTCGAGCCCGGAGTGGCCCAGATGAGCTCGATGTGCTTGCCGTCCGGGAAGTCGAGGCTCCGCGTCGAGAAGCCGAGGTCGACGTTCGTCCCGCCGTACGACGGGACACCCCCGAGGAGGTCGCGATAGAGCGCGAGCATCGGCTCGAGCGCCGGACCGCCGATCGCGACGTGGTCGAACTTCGCCTTCAGGCCTTCGAGTGCGGGGGGAGCAGTCATGGCTCCGATCCAACCAGTGCATACTGGGCGGGTGTTCACCACCCGCCGGTTCACCTATGCCTATGCCTTTACGGGCACCGGGCTGACTGGCGTGCGAACGAACTAGCGCACCCCCATCGTCCCGGTGTGACATCGGGACCGGGTACGCGCGTGCGCAGACCGATGCCGTGGAACGCCGGGCATCTCCCAGAGAGCGAGCCCCGTCATGACCACCACCGACTCCGCCCGTACGGCCGACATCCCTGACGTCGAGACCGGCCGCGCGCGCATCGACGACATCGACAGCGCCATCCGCGACCTGGTCGCCGAGCGCGTCGAGGTCAGTCGCACCGTCCAGCAGCTGCGCAAGGCCGGCGGGCGCCCCGGCATCCAGCACGCCCGTGAGAACGAGATCATCGGCCGGTACGTCGACGCGCCCGGCGACGCCGGTGCCGACATCGCCCTCGCCGTCCTCGCGCTCTGCCGCGGCCGCCTCCCCCAGTCGCGTTGATCATGATGTTGCAGTCAGTTTCGGGCCGCTCCCGTGACTGCAACATCATGATCAACACCGGGATGGGGGGTTAGGGGACAGATGAGGGACCCGGGGCCGGTGCTCGAGCTGCTGCGGGACGCGGCGGCGCGAGACCGCCCCGCCATCACCCTCACGTACGCCCGCGTCGCCGAGCTGCTCGGGGAAACTCCCCCGGAGTCCTGGTGGCGCGAGCAGCGCGCCGCCCTGCTCGCGACCGGGTACGCCGTCTCGGTCGACCACGAGCGGCGGTGGGTGACGTTCGCGCGCGCACCCGCCGAGGAACCTCCCGCGGCCACGAGCGACGAGAACCTCGCCGTCGACGTACGAATCACCTTCACGGCGACGGCCACCGACGCGACCGCCTGGGTCGGCGGCGAGCCGGTGCCGTTCGACCTGTCCGCCGAGACCGCGCGCAGCCTGCGTGCGGCCGTGGACGAGCGCCGCGGCCAGAGCGGAGGCTCGGGGATTTGAACCCCGGATGGGCGATGAACCCAAACCGCATTAGCAGTGCGGCGCCATAGACCGGACTAGGCGAAGCCTCCAACGTGCGGCCCGCAGCCTACCGGTCACCTGTCCCTCCCCACGAGGCACGCAATGGTGCGACGATCATCGCTCGTACCAACCGGGGAAGGACGACCTCATGCGGCAGCTCACCGGACTCGACGCGCAGTTCCTCGCAATGGAGAACGGGCGCATTCACGCGCATGTCGGCATGGTCGCGATCCTGGACCCGACCACCGCCCCCGGCGGGAGGGTCGACGCGGAGAGCATCAAGGCCGTCCTGCGCGAGCGCATCCACCTGCTGCCGCCGTTCCGCTGGCGGCTCGTCCGGGTGCCCTTCGACCTCGACCACCCGTACTGGATCGAGGATCCGGACTTCGACCTCGACTACCACGTCCGGGACGCCGCGCTGCCGCCCCCCGGGGACATGGAGGCACTCGGCGCGATGGCGGCCCGCGAGGCGTCGCGGCCGCTCGACCGCACCCGGCCGCTCTGGGAGCTGCAGATCGTGCACGGCCTGCCGGACGGCAAGGTCGCGATGCTGAGCAAGGTCCACCACGCCGCGGTCGACGGGATGAGCGGCGCGGAGATCATGAGCGTGCTGCTGGACCTCGACCCGAAGGGCCGCGAGATCGAGCCCGCCGAGGTACGCCACACCGAGGAGCCGCCGAACGAGCTCGGCCTCATGCTGCGCGGCATCGCCCGGCTGCCACTCCACCCGCTGCGCGGGCTACGGTCGCTGCCCGGTGTGCTGCCCGGCATCGACGCCGTGCCGCCGCTGCGCAACCTGCCACTGGCCGGCCGGCTGAGCCGCCTGTCGAGCCGCGTCGCGACGCTGCCCGGGCAGGTCCTCGGCAACAACGACGGCGCCGTGCTCGACATGCCGGCGGCGACGGCGCCGCGGACGCCGTACAACGGCGAGATCCACGCCGCCCGCCGGTTCGCGTTCGGCAGCCTGAGCCTCGACACGGTCAAGGAGATCAAGCGGTTCCACCAGGTCACGGTCAACGACGTGGTGATGTCCCTGTGTGCCGGCGCGCTGCGTGCCCAGCTCGTCGAGCGCGGTGCGCTGCCCACCGACCCGCTGGTCGCGATGGTTCCCCTGTCGGTACGCCAGCCCGAGCAGGTCGGCACGTTCGGCAACCGGATCTCGATGATGGTCGTGCCGATCCCGACCGACGTGGCGGACCCGATCGAGCGGCTGCGGGTGACGCACGCGACGATGACCGTGGCCAAGACCCGGCACCAGGCGCTGCCGGCGACGCTGCTGTCCGACGCCACCCAGTTCATCCCGCCGGCCTTGTTCGCCCGCGCGGTCCGCTCGCTGTTCAAGGTCGCGTCCAGCGGCGCCCTCGCGCCGTCGCTGAACCTGGTGATCTCCAACGTCCCCGGGTCGCCGTTCCCGCTCTACCTCGGCGGTGCGAAGCTCGAGACCGTCTACCCCGTGTCGGTGCTGTTCGAGGGTGTCGGCCTGAACATCACGGTGATGTCGTACCAAGATCATCTCGACTTCGGGCTGATCGCCGACCGGGAGCTCGAGCCGCACGTGTGGACCCTGATGGAGCACCTGCACCGGGAGCTCACCGCCCTGGCCGCGTCGGTCGGCAAGGCCACGGCCCGTGCCGGGAGGACGGTGGCCGAGGAGACCGCCTCAGCCGGCTGAGAGCAGATCAACGGGCGGCTCATAACTGCTTCTCAGGCTCGTGTTGGCATAGCCCGCGACGGTGGCGGTTAGTCAGTTCGACACCACCCGTCATGCGAGCGAGGACGCCATGAGCATCACCCTCACCCCCAGTACCAGTGCCCGCCTCGAGAGCGAGCTGACCGACCTCGTCACCGAGCGCGCGATCCGCGCCCGCGAGCCGCTGGACCACGTCGGCGACGCCGCCGACCTGGCCGAGTTCGCTGCCCGGGACATGGTCGTCGAGCAGCTCGACGAACGGATCGCCACGATCCGCGGGCTGCTCGCCGAGGCCGCCGTACCCGCACCGCGATCCGACCCGGACGGCCGGGTGGCCGAGGGCACCGTGGTCGCCCTGCGGTTCGGCCGGTCGAAGCGCACCGAGACCTTCCTCGTCGGCCACCGGCTGGAGGCTGCCGACGACGTCGAGGTCATCACGCCCTCGAGCCCCCTCGGCCGGGCGCTGCTCGGCGCGAAGCCCGGCGACAAGGTCTCGTACGGCGCGCCCCTGGGCGACGTCGACGTGACGCTCGTCGAGGTCCGCGCGGCCTGACGTCACCGCCGCCGGCGGGCTACCGTCCGGCGGATGAGCCTCCCGCCCCCCGCCCCCGACATCACGGCCGTCGTCACCGGCGCGTCGTCCGGTATCGGCGCGGACATCGCCCGCGAGCTGGCCCGCCGCGGCTACGGCGTCACGCTGGTCGCGCGGAACGAGGAGCGACTCCGCGCCGTCGCCGACGAGCTGCCCACGCACACCGAGGTCGTCGCCTGCGACGTGGCCGAGGCCGACGCCCGTGCCGAGCTGCTGCCGGAGATCGAGCGACGCGGCCTGTCCGTCGGCGTCCTGGTGAACAACGCGGGCCTGTCGACCCTGGGCCCGGCCGCAGCCGCCGATCCCGCCGCCGAGATCAACATGGTCCGGGTCAACTGCGAGGCCGTCGTCGACCTCACCACGCGTGCGCTGCCCGGCATGCTCGCCCGGGGCGCCGGCGGCATTCTCACGACCGCGTCGACCGCGGCCTTCCAGCCGCTGCCGGGACAGGCGGGCTACGCCGCGACCAAGGCGATGGTGCTCGCGTACGTGCAGGCGGTGCGGGCCGAGGTGGCCGGGCGGGGCGTCCACGTCACGGCCCTGTGCCCCGGCCCCGTACGCACGGGCTTCGCGGCCGCCGCCGGGATGAGCGACCACGACTTCGAGGGGAGCCTGCCGGGCTTCATGTTCG
Source organism: Mycobacteriales bacterium (assembly GCA_036379355.1). Taxonomy (GTDB): domain Bacteria; phylum Actinomycetota; class Actinomycetes; order Mycobacteriales; family CAJCIY01; genus CAJCIY01. The sequence goes on from DASVGV010000029.1 coordinate 7,196, forward strand.
TCGAGTCACCGGCGGTCGCCCGGGCCGGGGTGGACGGCCTGGCCCGCGACCGCGGCGTCGTGATCCCGGGCGTCGCGAACGCGGTCGGCGCGCGGCTCGCCGCCTATACGCCGCGGCGCCTTCTGCTGCCGCTGCTCGCCCGGCAGCATCCCGCGCTGCCGGGCTGAGCGGCAGGGCTCAGGACGTCGTCGACGGCGGTCCGGCGTCGACGATCTGGGTCGCCGTGAGGCTGGAGCCCGAGCCCGTACCGAGGACGCCGACGACGTCATCGTTGTGCACGGTCGAGAACGGCACGACCTTCTTCAGGTCGCCCTTGTCCCGCACCTTGGTCTTCGACGTGACGGCGAACGTCTCGGACGTGCCGTCGGCGGCCTTCACCGTGATCGACGACGTCCCGACCGTCGCGGTGCCGCGGATCGCGTCGTGGGTGACGAAGTGCCCGTCCTTGCCGGTCACCCAGGTCGCCTGCACCGTGCGGCGCATCGTGGCGGCGATCCGATGCTTGGCCTTGGTGTGGCCCGAATGCGTCGCCGGCGTGGAGGACGTCGTCGACGGAGTCGGCGAGGGGCTGTTGCTGCCGGTGGCGGCGAGCGCCGTCCCGCCGGCGCCGAGGATCGCCGCCCCCACGGCGCCGCTGATGAGGACCTTCTTCCACATGACTGTCAGTCTCCTTCGTCGCTGGTACGAGATCGACTCTCGCCCGCGCCGGTTCGGTCCCGGCCAACGCTGTGTTCAGGTCGTGTACGGATGTGCCGGGATGGTCACCGTGAACCGGGCCCCGCCCTCTGCCGCGTGGCCCGCCTCGACCCGCGCGCCCATCCGCTCGCACAGCCGGGCGACGATGGCCAGGCCCAGCCCGGTGCCCACCTGGCGCACGCCGCGGTAGCGGTCGTACAGCGCGGACCGGTCGAACGCGACACGCAGGTCGTCGTCGGTGAGGCCCGGCCCTCCGTCGCGGACCTCGAGCACGACGTCGTCCGCGCTGCGCCGCGCGGAGATCACGATCGGTCGCCCCGCGGGCGTGACCCGCAACGCGTTCTCGAGCAACCCGTCGAGCACCTGCCGCAGCCGCCCGGGGTCGGCGTTGACGATCAGACCCGCGGCTTCCCGCTCGACCGAGAACTCCACGCCCGCCGCCGCGCAGCGGTCGGCCCAGACGGTGCCGGCGGCGAGCAGCAGGTCGTCGACGTCGACGGGCACCGACTCCACCCGCAGGTCCTGCGCCTCCAACCGGGCCAGGTCGAGCAGGTCCGCGACGAGGCGATCCAGGCGGCGCGCCTCGCCGGTCATGACGCCGCCTACGTGCGCCACCTCGGCGGCCGGGACGACCCCGTCGGCGAGGGACTCGGCGTACCCGGTGATCGCGGTCAACGGCGTACGCAGGTCGTGGCTGACCGACAGCAGGAACTCGCGCTGCCGCGCCTCGGAGGCGGCGAGGTGGCCGGCCAGCGTGTTCACCGCGGCGGCGACCTCCGCAACCTCGGCCGGTCCCTCGGGGGCGACGGACACGGCGCGGTCGCCGGACGCGAGCGCGTGCGCGGCTGACGCCGTCTTGCGCAGCGGCCGGGCGAGCCGGCGTGCGACGAGCACGCCGAGGACGAGCGCCACGGCGACGGCGATCGCGAGCGCCACCAGGAGCCGGCGAAGCACCCGCTCGGTGACGGCCTGGGCGTCGGCCCTCCGCTGGATCACGAAGATCCCGCCGGACGTGGTCGGCCGCGCCTCGACCAGGACGTCGGAGCCGTCGACGTGGTGCTCGGTGGACACCGGCCGGCCGGCCAGCACCGCCCGGATGTCGGCCGGGGTCAGCGCGTCGCGCGCCAGCTTCGTGCTGGCCACCACCTTCCCGTCCGGGCCGATCGTGCCGCCACTGACCTTGATCGCACGCAGGGCGAGCCGGTTGCGTACCGGGCCCTGGCCGTCGGCGGCGACTGCGGTCGCGACCCGGGCGAGCGTCGCGCGGGCGCCGCTGTTGTCCGATCGGCGGATCAGGCCGAAGGCCAGGACGCCGCCGATCACCGCCGTGATGACGGCGATCGCGGCGGCGAGCAGCGCGATGCGGATCGTCAGCGACCCGCGCTTCACGGGCCCTCGCGTTCGGCCGCGTACCCGACGCCGCGGACGGTACGGATCGGGCTGGCCGCGCCGAGCTTGGCCCGCAGCTGGGCGACGTGGACGTCGACGGTCCGAGTGCCCGCGGCTGCGTGATAGCCCCACACCTCCGACAGCAGCTGCTCGCGGCTGAACACCCGGCCGGGACGTGCCAGCAGGTGCGCCAGCAGGTCGAACTCGGTGACCGTCAGGTGCACCTCGTGCCCGGCCGCGTACACCCGTCGGGTCGCGGGCTCGACGCGGACGTCGCCCGCGACCAGCACCTCGTCGGCCGCCACGGCCCCTCGGCGCAGCACGCCGTTCACCCGAGCCACCAGCTCCCGCGGCGAGAACGGCTTGGTCACGTAGTCGTCCGCGCCGAGCTCGAGCCCGACCACCCGGTCGACCTCGTCGTCCCGGGCGGTGACGAAGAGCAGCGGCGTCCAGTCACCCTCGGCGCGGAGGCGGCGGCAGACCTCGATGCCGTCCATCGACGGCAGCCCGACGTCCAGGACGACGGCGGCCGGCCGGCGGCTGCGGACGACGTCGAGCGCCACGGCCCCGTCACCGACGACCTCGACCCGATAGCCCGCTCGCTCGAGGTACATCCGCATGACGTCCGCGATCGCGTTCTCGTCCTCGACCACGAGCACCAGCCCGCGGGATTCCATGAGCACTGACTGTACGAGCAGCGCGGCCCCCGCGGATCGTGCCGCACTGGCTACGGTGCGGTCTCATGGACGTGGGCCGCGGCATCGCCGACATCACGGGCGAGGTGGCCGACGTCGGGCTCATGGGGTACGGCCGCGCCGACCAGCAGGCGGCCGGGCTGCACACCCGCCTGCGGGCTCGCGCGTTCGTCCTGGCCGACGGGTCGACCCGGCTGCTGCTGGTCGTCTGCGACCTGCCGCTGGTGTTCGACAGCGTCTACCGGGCGGTGCTGCGCCGCCTGCGCTCGTCGTACGAGGGCACGTACTCCGAGGCGAACACGCTCGTGACCGGGACGCACACCCACTGCGGACCCGGCGGGTACTCGCACCACCGGCTCTACAACATCACGACGCACGGCTTCCACCCGACGACGTTCGAGGCGATCGTCGACGGCATCGCCGAGGCCGTCGCCCGTGCGCACGCCGACCTGGCGCCCACCGAGGTGGGGCTCGCGCGCGGTGAGCTGCACGATGCGAACGTCAACCGGTCGCGCGAGTCGTTCGAGCGAAACCCCCTGCCGGACAAGGAGTTCTTTCCGGACGCGATCGACCCGCAGACGACCGTTCTGGCCTTCCGTCGCGGCGGGCGGCTCGTGGGGGCCATCGACTTCTTCGCCACCCATGGCACGTCCATGACCGGTGACAACCGGCTGGTCAGCGCCGACAACAAGGGCTACGCCGGGTGGTACGCCGAGCGGGTCGCCGGCGGCGTCGACTACCTGGCGCCGACGCCCGGCGACGTGGTGTTCGCGTTCGCTAACACCAACGCCGGTGACATGTCGCCCAACCTGCGGGGGGCGCCCGGGCTCGGGCCCACCGACGACGACGTCGCCAACACGCGCATCATCGGCCGCCGGCAGTACGACGCCGCCGCCGCGTTGCTCGACGCGACCGACCCGCTCGACGGGCCGCTCGACCACCGGCACGCGCACGTCGACCTGGGCCACGTCTCGGTGGCCGCCGAGTTCACGCCCGACGGCCGGCCACACCGCACCTGGCCGGCCACCGGCGGCGCGGGATCGCTCGCCGGCGCCGGGTTCGACGGGCCCGCGTTCGGCTTCCACGAGGGCCGGAACCCGATCCCGGACCTGCTGTCGCGGCAGATCGCGTACCGCCTGTTCCCGGCCCTGCGCGACGCGCAGGCACCGAAGGGCATCGCGCTGCCGTCGTCGCTGAACCGGCGGCTCGGCTTCGTGCAGGAGCGGGTTCCCGTGCAGCTGCTGCGGATCGGCCGGCTCTACCTCGTCGGCATGCCGTGCGAGGTGACGATCGTGGCCGGTCTCCGGCTGCGCCGCGCGGTCGCCGCGGCCGTCGGGGCGGACGTCCTCGACGTGCTCGTCGTCGGGTACTCGAACGCCTACGCGCACTACGTGACGACGCCCGAGGAGTACGACGTCCAGCGGTACGAGGGCGGCAGCACGCTGTTCGGGCGGTGGGAGCTGCCCGCGTTCGTCCAGACGGTGACCGGTCTGGCGCGGGCGATGGCCGACGGGGTGCCCGTGCTGCCCGGCCCGCCCCCGCCTGCGACGGCACCGGGCAGGTCCGGCGAGCGACTCGTCCCCGACGAGCCGCTGCCCGGCCACGAGCTCGGTGGCGTCGTGGTGGCACCCGACCCCTCGTACCACGCCGGTGCGACGGTGCTCGTCGTGCTCACCGGCACCTCACCGAACAACGACCTGCACCGCGGCCACACGCACTGGGAGGTGCAGCAGCGGCAGGACAGCGGCTGGACGCGCGTGGCCGACGACGGTGACTGGTCGACCCGCCTGTGGTGGGCGCGCGCCGGCGAGGCTGCGAGCCGGGTGACGCTCACGTGGGAGACGCCGCCGGACGCCTGCGGCCGGTTCCGCTTCGTCTACCACGGCGCCCGCCGCCTGGCCGGTGGCCGCGTCGAGCCCGTCACCGTCGCGACCCGTTCGTTCACGGTGTCGGGCTGATGTCCCGCCTCCTCCTCGTCCACCACACCCCGTCGCCGGCTCTCCAGGAGCTGTTCGAGGCGGCGCTCGCCGGCACGAAGGCCGAGGGCATCGAGGGGGTCGAGGTGCAGGTCCGCCCGGCGCTGACCTGCTCGCCGGTCGAGGTGCTCGAGTGTGACGGCATCGTGCTCGGCACGCCCGCCAACATCGGGTACATGTCGGGGGCGCTCAAGCACTTCTTCGACCAGTGCTACTACCCGGTGCTCGAGGCGAAGAGGGGCATCCCGTACGGCCTGTACGTGCACGGGAACCTCGGCGTCGAGGGAGCTGTCGGCGCGGTCGAGAAGATCGCCGGCGGGCTCGGCTGGACCAAGGCGGCCGACGTCGTCACGGTGACGGGTCAGCCGTCGAAGGACGACCGTGACGCCGTCTGGAACCTCGCCGCCACCGTGGCCGCCTCCCTCTGACCCCGGCCCCGGACCGCGGCGCGCGGGCGGCTCCTAGAGTGGACGCGCGCCCGGCACGCGGCCGGGCCGCCGTGTCCCGGAGGTCGCCCGATGCCCGCTCCGTCCCTGGCCGAGGTCCGCGCCACGCTCACCGCGCCGGGCGCCCCCTTCGAGATGGAGGAGGTGGAGATCCTCGGCGCGAAGATCCGCACCTGGAAGAACGCCCCACCGAGCCTGCGCGCGATCCTCGAGCTGTCGCGCGGCCACGGTGACAACGTGTTCATCACGTACGAGGACGAGCAGCTGACGTTCGCCGAGCACTACCGGCAGGTGGCGCACCTCGCGACGATCCTCACCGAGCGGTACGGCATCGAGAAGGGCGACCGCGTCGCGATCGTCATGCGCAACCTGCCCGAGTGGTCGATCGCGTTCTGGGCCGCCGCGGCGGTCGGCGCGGTCGTCGTACCGCTCAACGCCTGGTGGGTCGCCGACGAGCTGGAGTACGGCCTGCGCGACTCCGGCGCGAAGGTCGCCTTCCTCGACCGGCAGCGCAGCGAGCGGCTCGCCGACATCCTGCCGTCACTGGACTGCAAGGCCGTCACCGTCGGCGACCAGTGGCGGGAGATGATGGGCGAGATCCCGGCCGAGCCGGCGCTGCCCGAGGTGGCGATCGAACCCGAGGACCTCGCGACGATCTTCTACACGTCGGGGACGACCGGCCGGTCCAAGGGCGCGCTCGGCACCCACCGCAACATCTGCGGCAACCTCGTCGCGCTGATGTACGCCGGCTTCCGGACCCAGCTGCGCGGCGGGCAGGACCCGACGGCCACCCCGCCGACGCCGTCGGTCTACCTGCTGTCGGTGCCGTTCTTCCACGCGACCGGCTGCCACTCGATCCTGGTCGCGAGCGTCGCCTCGGGGGGCCGGCTCGTGATC
>DASVGV010000030.1:0-7367 GCA_036379355.1 Mycobacteriales bacterium
CGCGGTGGTGGGCGTGGTCCTCCTCGCGTTCCTCCCGGTCGGGTGGCGCTACCTCGCGTACGCGGTGGCGGTGGTGGTCGGCTCGGGCGCCGCGTTGGCCCGCGCCGTGTCCGGCGACCACAGCCCCGACGACGTCGTCACCGGCGTGCTGCTCGGCCTCGCGTACGTCCTGGCGGCGGGGGCCTGGCTGGCTGCGCGCGCCCGGCGACGTCAGAGGAGCACGCCGAGCAGCGCGTCGCAGCAGCTGCGGACCAGCCCGGGGGCGGCCGGGTCGTCCCCGCGGTGAGCGGCGGCGTCGGCGGCCCAGCGGTCGACGGCCTCCAGCGCGCGCGGGCTGTCGAGACCGGCCGCGAGCAGCTGCCGTACCCGGTCGAGCGTCGGTGCGGCGGCCGGTCCGGCGCCGGACGCGGTCGCGCGGCGCCAGCGGTCCAGCCGCTCGGTGGCGGCGGCGAGGTCGGCGCTCGTCCACTCCCAGTCGGCGTCGTGGCGGTGCTCGAGCAGCGCCAGGCGGACGGCCATCGGGTCGACGCCCGCCGCCCTCAGCTGGGACACCAGCACGAGGTTGCCCCGGCTCTTGGACATCTTGTGCCCGTCGTACCCGACCATCGCCTGGTGGACGTACGCCCGCGCGAACGGCCAGGCGCCCGTCGCGACCTGCGCGTGCGCCGCGCTCATCTCGTGGTGCGGGAACACCAGGTCGACGCCGCCGCCCTGCACGTCGAGGGTGGCGCCCAGCTGCTGGGTGGCGATGGCTGCGCACTCGACGTGCCAGCCGGGCCGGCCTCGGCCGTACGGCGACGGCCAGGACGGCTCCCCCGGCCGTGCGGCGCGCCAGAGCAGCGGGTCGAGCGCGTCCTTCTTGCCGGGGCGGTCGGGATCGCCGCCGCGCTCGGCCGCGAAGGCCAGCATCGCCGCGCGGTCCAGGTGCCCCACCTCACCGAACCGGGGTTCGGACGCGACCGCGAAGTAGACGTCCCCGTCGAGGTCGTAGGTCGCGCCCTGCTCGGCCAGCCGGCCGATCATCTCGAGCACCACCGGGATGGCCTCGACGACGCCGACGTACGCGTCCGGCGGGAGCACCCGCAGCGCAGTCATGTCGTCGCGAAAGAGCTGGATCTCCCGCTCGGCCAGCTCGCGCCAGTCGACGCCGTCGCGCGCCGCCCGCTCGAGCAGCGGGTCGTCGACGTCGGTCACGTTCTGGACGTACGCCACTGCGTGCCCCCCGTCACGCAGCACCCGCTGGAGCAGGTCGAAGGTGACGTACGTCGCCGCGTGGCCCAGGTGGGTCGCGTCGTAGGGCGTGATGCCGCACACGTACAGGCTCGCGGTCGGTCCGGGGGCCAGCGCCCGGAGCGCAGCTCCACCGGTCTGCGGATCGACGCTGGCCGTGTCGCGCACGCGCAGCGGCTGACCCGTTCCGGGCAGCGCCGGGACCTCGACGGCCGGCCACGAACGCATGCCCGGACCCTACGGCAGGCCCGAACACGCGCCTGCCTACGGCAGGCCGAAGAAACCTGAGCTCGACGCGGGCAGCCACTGGTTGTCGACGGTCCACGCCGAGAACGCGTCCACACCCCGGGTCATGGCGGCGAACAGCTCTTCGGCACGCTCGCGCTCCCCGTGCTCGGTCCACGCCTGGTGGATCCACGCGGCGAGGCGGTGGCGATCCTCTGCCGTCAGCGCATCCCAGGTGGCCCGCGCCTCGGGCGAGTGATCGAGATGCTCCGCCAGCGGCTCGGGCAGGTCGGCGTCACGGTCGGGCGTGTCCATGGCGGCATTGTGCCGTCCCGGGCGCGGGTGAGGTCAGAACGGTGGCCAGGGAACGGCCGGCCAGTCACCGCTCGGCTCGGGGAACAGCCCGGTCTGCGCCAGCACCCAGGCCCGCCGGTGCGCCGCGTCGAGCTCGCGCTCGGTGAGGTGCGGGGCGAGGGCCAACCGCAGCCGGCCACCCGGTTCGAGATCGCACTCGAGCGCGGCGACGACCGCTGCCTCCTCGGCGGTGAACGGGTCCCCGCGCCACGCCCACAGAACCGTGCGGAGTTTGGTCTCGGCGTGGAAGGTCAGGCCGTGGTCGCAGCCGTACACGTCGCCCGCGGGGGTCGGCAGCAGGTGGACGCCCTTGCGGTCCGCGTTGTTGATCACTGCGTCCAGCACGGCCATCGGCCGCAGCTGCGGGTCGCCGGAGCGCACCATCATCTCCACGTCGACGGTCTGGTCGACGTGGATCCAGAACTGGACCATCCCCGGCCCGTAGGGGCCGTCGCGCAGCACCGTGGGCGGGACCAGGTTCCACCCCGTCGCCTCGGAGGTGAGGTAGGCGGCGTACTCGCGGCCGGCAAGGGTGCCGTCGGGAAAGTCCCAGAGCGGTCGTTCGCCGCGTACCGGCTTGTAGACGCACAGCGCCGTGACCCCGTCGGCACCGACCTCGCACAGCAGCGTGCCGTTGGAGGCGTCGATCAGCCGGCCCTCGACCGACAGGTCGCCGCGGCTCAGCAGGGCCACAGCGTCGTCGGCGTCGAGCTCCCGCGCCGGGTCGGGGGGCTCGTCCGTCGGGACGCTCAGCGGCGGTAGCCGTTCATCCGCGGGCATATGTGCCCGTTCGGATCCAGCGGCAGCCCGCAGAGCGGGCACGGGGGCCGGCCCGCGGCGACGACCCGGGTCGCGCGGGTGACGAAGGACAGCGCCGATTGGGGGCTCAGGCGCACGCGCAGCGTGTCGGGGCCGTCCTCGGAGTCGTCGCCGATCTCGGCCGCCTCCTCCGCAGCCGCCTGCGCCTCGATGACCACGACGCTGTCGTCGACCTCGAATCCGAGGGCGAGTGCGGCGACGCGGAACTCCTCTTCGACCGGTCCGTCCAGCGGCGCCACGTCCTCGAGTTCGTGGGGTGGCTCGGCCGGGACGTCGATGCCGCGGCGGCGCACCTCGTCGAGCAGCTCGGTGACCTTCTCCGCGAGGAGCGCCACCTGCGCCTTCTCGAGGGCGACGCTGACGGTGCGCCCGAGGCCGGTGGCCTGGAGGTAGAACGTACGGTCCCCGGGCTGGCCGACCGTGCCGGCGACGAACCGCTCGGGCGGATCGAAGTGGAAGACCTGGCGGGGCATGGCTCCAACCTAATCGGGATCAGCCGGCACCGCCGCCGACCACCGCGTCGCTGCTTGCCCGCCGGCGGCGGCGGGAAGATCGCTTCTTCGGCGGCAGGAGCGCGGCGACGTCACCGCCGGTGTCGTTCACGCGAACCACGAACGGCCGCAGCTGCGTGTAGCGGATCACCGTGACCGAGCAGGGGTCGATGGTGATGCGCTGGAACAGGTCGAGGTGCAGGCCGAGCGCGTCCGCGACGATCGACTTGATCACGTCACCGTGGCTGCAGGCGAGCCAGAGCGCGTCGTCGCCGCGGGCCGCGGCGAGTCGCGCGTCATGGTCGCGGACCGCCCCGACCGCGCGGGCCTGCACGTCGGCCAGCCCCTCACCGCCGGGGAACACCGCCGCACTGGGATGGGCCTGGACCACCTTCCACATCGGGTCCCTCGCGAGGTCCTTCAGCGGCTTGCCGGTCCAGTCGCCGTACCGGCACTCGGCCAGGCGCTTGTCCTTCTGGACCGCCGGCGGGTCGGCCAGCCGCTTGGCGATCACGCCGATCGTGTCGGTGCAGCGTTCGAGCGGGCTGGTGACGAGTGCCGCGAACGGCAGCGGCGCCAGCCGCTCCGCGACCGCGTCGGCCTGCCCGCGGCCGCGCTCGTCGAGATGCACCCCCGGGGTCCAGCCGGCCAGGACCGGGCCGGTCATCGAGGTGAGGCCGTGGCGCACGAGTACGAGCGTCGTCACGCGGGTCACCCTACGAGCAACGGCCACGCCGCGGCCCCGTGCGCCTAGGCTCGCGGGCCATGGAGCTGCGTCCGCTGGGCCGTACCGGCCTCTCGGTGTCCCGGTTGGGGCTCGGCACGATGGGGTGGGGCGGGTCCGTCTCCCCCGAGGACGCGGGTGCGCAGCTGCACGCGTTCCTCGACGCGGGCGGGACGCTGGTCGACACCGCGGCGGGCTACGAGGACGGCGGAGCCGAGGAGGTGCTCGGCGAGCTCATCGCCGGCGGGTTGCGCGAGGAGATCGTGCTCGCGACCAAGGCGGGCATCTCCCGGCGTACCGGAGCGCGCGTGATCGACACCTCCCGGCGGTCGCTGCTCGGGGACCTCGACGGGTCGTTGCGCCGGCTCGGGGTCGACCACGTCGACCTGTGGCAGGTCCACGCCTGGGGCGCGGCGCCGCTGGCAGAGACCCTGGAGACGCTCGACGTCGCGCTCGCCACCGGCAAGGCGAGGTACGTCGGCATCTCGAACTTCTCCGGCTGGCAGACCGGCACGGCAGCCGCCTGGCAGGCGGCCTGGCCGGGGCGGGCGCGGCTGTCCTCGACCCAGATGGAGTGGAACCTGCTGCGCCGCGGCGTCGAGCGGGAGGTCGTTCCGGCGGCCGCGCATCACGGGCTGGGCGTGCTGGCCTGGTCGCCGCTCGCCGGCGGCGTCCTCACCGGCAAGTACACGGGGGGCGTTCCCCGCGACTCGCGGGGTGCCGACGACCACTGGAAGGACCGGATCGCGAGCTATCTGGGCGAGCGCCAGACCGCCGTCGTCGACGCGCTGGTCACGGCTGCGGACGGGCTCGGCGCCTCACCGCTCGCGGTGGCGCTCGCGTGGTTGCGCGACCAGCCCGGCCTGACCGCGGCGATCGTCGGCGCGCGGACCCCGGGGCAGCTCGCCGGCATCTTGGACAGCGAGTCCCTGGACCTGCCCGCGACGATCCGCGACGCGCTCGACGACGTGAGCTCCTGAGCGTGGGGGTGTCGTACGCTCGGTCGACCATGGCCCGCGAGTACGAGTACCAGCGCGTGTGGCTGCCGCACGACATGACCCGGACGAATGTCTGCGTCTCTCTCTCGGTGCACGCGTCGTACGGCGAATGGGAGCTGATGCGCTCGCGCGTCTATCCCGACGGCCGTCGTGTCGTGGAGCTGCGCCGGCGTGCGCGGCCGGGGCTGCCGGCCTTCTCCCCCGCCTGACCGGCCCGCCTTCCGTCGCGCTATCCGCCGAGGTGTGGCAAACAGACGCATCTCGGGCGTCGGCGCGCGCTTCTGCCGCATCTCGGCGGGACCCCTGGTACGGAGGCGGGGTCAGGTCGCGGCCAGGAAGCGGCTGAACACGGTCGCCCCGAACTCGAGGGCCGCCGTCGGCACGCGCTCGTCGACGCCGTGGAACAGCGCGGTGAAGTCCAGGTCGGGCGGCAGCAGCAGCGGAGCGAAACCGAAGCAGCGGATGCCGAGGGTGCTGAAGTGCTTGGCGTCCGTCCCGCCGGACATGAGGTACGGAACCGTACGGGCGTGCGGGTCCTCGGTGCGCAGGGCGGCGGCCATGGCGTCGACCAGGTCGCCGTCGAACGTCGTCTCGACCGCGATGTCGGAGTGCACGCTGTCGACGTCGACGGCTGGTCCGGTGATCTCGCGGATCGCCGCCAGCAGCTGGTCGCGGTGACCCGGCAGATAGCGGCAGTCGATCTGGGCGGTGGCCTCGGCGGGGATGACGTTCACCTTGTAGCCGGCCTCGAGCATGGTCGGGTTCGACGTGTTGCGGACGCTCGCACCGACCATGCGGCTGATGGTGCCGAGCTTGGCGACTGCGCTGTCGGGATCCTCGAGGTCGAGCGGCAGGTCGAGCGCGTCGGTGATCTCTTCGAGGAAGCGCTGCGCTGTGGGCGTCAGCGTTACCGGATGTTCGTACGTACCGATCGCTGAAACCGCCTGTGCCAGTTGGGTTACCGCGTTGTCAGGATGGATCATGGAGCCGTGGCCGGCCCGTGCCCGGGCCGTCAGGCGCAGCCACTCGATGCCCTTCTCCGCCGTCTGGACGAGGTAGAGCCGCAGGTCGTCACGGACGGTGACGCTGAAGCCGCCGACCTCGCCGACGGCTTCGGTCACACCCTCGAAGTGCTCGGCGTGGTTCGCGACCAGGTCGGCGGCGCCCTTCGTACCGCCGGCCTCCTCATCGGCCGTGAAGGCGAGGACGACGTCGCGGGGGGGCTTGGCTCCGGCCGTCGACCAGCCCTCGGCCACGGCGAGCGTCATCGCGACCATGTCCTTCATGTCGACCGCCCCGCGGCCCCACAGTTCGCCGCCGACGATCTCGCCGGCGAACGGCGGGTAGGTCCAGTCGTGCGCCTGGACCGGGACGACGTCCAGATGTCCGTGGACCAGCAACGCAGGTCGGTTGCGGTCGGCGCCCTCGACGCGGGTGACGACGCTGGTACGGCCGGGTTCCGGCTCGCTCACCTGCGGGGTGAGGCCCATGTCGGTCAGCAGTCCGGCGACGTACTCGGCCGGCTCGCGCTCCCCGTTGCCGGGGTTGGTCGACTCGTACCGGATGAGGTCGCGGCACAGGTCGACCACGCGGCTGCGGGCGTGCGCGGCGACGGCCGCGGTGGCGGCGTCCGTGCTGACGTCGGGCATCGGCTGCTCCTCGCGGTCGGCGTCCCCGTCAGCGTAGGCGCGGTCGTACCGGTATCGTCTCGGGTCGCACCACGGCGCCCCCCGGCCCGTGGCGTACACCTTGTCCGGGTGGCGGAATGGCAGACGCGCTAGCTTGAGGTGCTAGTGCCCTTTATCGGGCGTGGGGGTTCAAGTCCCCCCTCGGACACCGAAACCGATGTCCCGAGACCCCGTTCAGCGGGTGTGTCAGGACATCGGTCACTTCAGGGTTGGCCCCAGGCAGGGCTCAGTGGCCGACCCCGGCCTGGTGCAGCGCTCTCGCCGTCAGTACTCCGGCCAGATGCCGGCGGTACTCGGCGTCGGCCCGCAGATCCGACGGCGGAGTGGTGCCCTCCGGGGCTCGGGCCGAAGCGTCCTCCAGCGAACTGCCGCCGGCCAGCGCCTCCTCGACGGCACGGGCGCGCAGCGGCGTCGGGCCCATGTTGACCAGCGCGACCGCCTGCCGTCGGTGTTCCCGCTCCTGCACCGCGACGCCGACGGTCGCCCAGTCCTGGCTGCGCTGACGGAACTTGACGAAGCCCCAGGGACGCCCGGGCAGGGCCGGCACCCGGATCTCGACGAGGATCTCGTCGGGTCGGGCGGCGGTCTCCCAGAAGTCCACGAAGAACTCCTGCGCCGGGATCTCCCGCTCCCCCTCGGGCCCGCGCAGCACCAGAGTGGCGTCCAGCGCCAGGAGGACCGCCGGCACGTCCGCGGCCGGGTCGCCGTGCACCACCGAGCCGCCGATGGTCCCTCGGCCGCGAACCTGCCGGTCCCCGACCGTGGCGACGGCAGCGGCCAGGAGAGGCAACTGCTCACGCACGAGGGGCGAGAACTCCAGATCCCGGTAACGCAGCCC
>DASVGV010000031.1:0-2383 GCA_036379355.1 Mycobacteriales bacterium
CCAGCTGGCTGCCGCCGACCCGGACGACCTGCCGGCCGAGATCGGGCTTCCCAGCCGGAAGCGCCTGCAACGACAGGCGTACCTGCAGATGGCGGAGCGACGCACCGGCACGCCGCAGTACGAGCTGCTCGACCCCGAACCCGGACTCGGCCTGCTCCGGCTGCCGGAGCCCGACCCCGGCGACGTCTACCTCGACTTCGAGGGCGACCCCTGGGCCAACGGCGGCGAGGGCCGCGAGTACCTCGCCGGCCTCTGGGACCGAGGCGGGCGGTTCACGACCTGGTGGGCGCACGACGACGACGAGGAGAAGGCGCTCACCCGCGACCTGCTCGTCGACCTCAATCGCCGTCTCGACGCGCACCCCGGCATGCACGTCTACCACTACGCGCCGTACGAGCGCTCGGCCCTCGCGCGGCTCACCCAGCGGCACGGCGTCGCCGAGGCGGAGTTCGACCGGCTGCTGCGCGGCGGGGTGCTCGTCGACCTCTACGCCGTCGTACGGCAGGGCCTGCGGATCAGCAAGGAGAGCTACTCGATCAAGAAGATGGAGGCGTTCTACTGGGGCCACATCCGGCAGGTGCACTCCACCGACGACGGCGTCGCCGACGCGCTCAGCTCGGTCGTGCAGTACGAGAAGTGGCTGCTGGACAGGGACGATCAGGCGATCCTCGACGCGATCGCCGCGTACAACCGCGACGACGTCCGCTCCACCCACGACCTGCACGCCTGGCTCGAGGAGCGCCGCGCCGAGCTCTGCCGCGAGCGCGGCGAGCAGTTCGAGCGCCCGGCGCCGCCCCAGCCGGTCAGCCTCGACCTCTCCGACGCCGAGCGCGCCGAAGTCGAACTTGCCGACGAGCTGCTCGCCCAGGGTGAGGACCTGCTCGCCGGTCTCGTCGGCTGGCACCGCCGCGAGCTGCGCCCGCAGTGGTGGGACTACTTCCGCGTCGAAGGCCTGACCGACGAGGAGCTCGTTCGGGACTCGACCGCCCTCGGCGAGCTCGGTCCCGCCGAGCGGCGAGGCACGGTCAAGCGGTCGACCATCTGGCGCTTCTCGTTCCCGCCGCAGGACTGCAAGCTCGGCGACAAGGTCGCCAACGTCGACACGCACAAGCCGGTGTGGACGGTCGAGGAGATCGACCCCGTCGCGGGCTGGATCGACCTGCGGATCGGCAACACGCAAGGCGAGCCGAGCGCCCGCGGGCTCGGCGTCGACTCCCCACTGCTGCGCACCACGCACCAGGCCTCGCTGCAGCGGACCGCCCGCGACGTCCTCGCCGGCATTCGCTCGCCCCTGCTCGACCGGGTCGTGCCCAACGGCCTGGACCGGCGGCCCGGTGAGTCCGCGGCGGACGTGGTGCTCCGCGCCGGACGGGATCTGCGCGGCCGGGTCCTCGCCGTCCAGGGACCGCCGGGTTCGGGCAAGACCCATACCGGCGCCGACCTCGTCCGCCAACTGCTGGGCGCCGGCCTGCGGGTCGGGGTCACGGCCCAGTCTCACGCCGTGATCGGACATCTACTGCGCAAGATCGACCGGCCGGCGCTGCAGAAGTGCACGGAGGAGCAGCACTGCGGGTCGGACGACGTCGAGGCGACCACGGACAACGCCACCGCTCTTGCCGCGCTGAGGTCCGGCCGTCATCGCCTCGTCGGCGGCACGTCGTGGCTGTGGGCGCGCGAGGACATGGAGAACTCCGTCGACGTCCTCGTCATCGACGAGGCCGGGCAGTTCTCCCTGGCCGACGCGGTCGCGGTCAGCCGCGCCGCGTCCGGCCTGGTACTGCTCGGAGATCCGCAGCAGCTCGCGTCCCCGACCCAGGCGCAGCACCCGTACGGCGCCGAAGTCTCGGCCCTCGAACACATGCTGGAGGGCGCGACCACGATGCCGGCCCACCGCGGGGTCTTCCTCGACACGACCCGCCGGATGCACCCGGCGATCACCGCCGTCGTGTCGAGCCTCATGTACGAAGGCCGGCTCACCTCGTTGCCGGGCCTCGAACGGCAGGCGTTGTACGCCGACGGCCTGCCCGAAGCCGGTGTCGTCTGGACACCCGTCGCGCACACCGGACACGCGTCCGCCTCCACCGAAGAGGCGCAGGTCGTCGCCGAGCTGCTCACGCGAGTGCGCGCCGGCTCGTGGCGGGACGCGAAGGGGGTCGAGCGGCCGATGACGCTGGACGACGTGCTGGTCGTCGCGCCGTACAACGCGCACGTCGCCCGGCTGAAGGCGACGCTGCCGACCGGTGCGCGGATCGGCACCGTCGACAAGTTCCAGGGGCAGGAGGCGCCGGTCGTCGTCTACTCGATGGCCTCGTCGTCGGCCGCGGACGCGCCGCGTGGCGTGAGCTTTCTCTATGACCTGCACCGGCTGAACGTCGCGATCTCC
>DASVGV010000032.1:0-5673 GCA_036379355.1 Mycobacteriales bacterium
GCCTGGTGCGGCCGCGACCTCTCGGCGTCCCTCGCGGGCGTCGTCGCGGAGGAGATGGCGCGGGCCGGGGCGGTCGGGCCCGCCGAAGGCGTCGGCATGACGCTCGCCGCGCCGACACTCCTCGCTCACGGGTCGGAAGACCTCAAGCGGCGGTACATCCGGCCCACGTTCACCGGCGAGACCAGTTGGTGCCAGCTGTTCAGCGAGCCGGGCGCGGGCTCGGACCTCGCCGGGCTGACGACCCGCGCCGAGCGCGACGGGGACACATGGGTGGTGACGGGGCAGAAGGTCTGGAACACCTCCGCCCACCACGCCGACGTGGGGCTGCTGCTCGCTCGTACCGACCGAGACGTGCCCAAGCACCGGGGTCTCACGTACTTCGTGCTGCCCATGCACCAGCCGGGCGTCGAGGTGCGCCCGCTGCGGCAGATGAACGGGCACGCGTCGTTCAACGAGGTGTTCCTCGACTCTGCTCGCGTGCCCGCCGACCACGTCGTCGGCGAGGTCGGCGGCGGCTGGACGGTTGCGCTGACGACCCTCGCTCACGAGCGCCGGCTCGCGGCGACCCGCCGCGGAACCGCGGCGACCGGCCCGGGCCGCGTGCACCGCGAGGCCGCGGAGGAGTCGGCGATCGCCTACGCGCCGTACACCTGGTACCCACAGCGAGCCGGGCGAGTCGACCTCGTCGTGGAGCGGGCCCGCGCGACCGGTCGGGATGCAGATCCCCTGGTACGGCAGGAGATCGCGCGGCTCTTCGAGCTGGCGTTGTCCGCCCGCTGGACCGCGCGCCGGGCGGCCGTCGCCCGCGCCACCGGCCGCCCCCCAGGCCCCGAGGGGTCCCTGGGAAAGCTGGCGAGCAGCAACATCGCGCGGGCCGCCTCGCGCGTCCACTCCCTGATCGCCGGGCGTGACGGCATGCTCGCCGGCTCCGACGACCCGACGGGCGGCACGGTCAGTGAGATCTTCCTGTCCGTCCCTGCAGTGTCCATCGCCGGCGGGACCGACGAGATCCAGCACAACATCCTGGCCGAGCGCATTCTCGGCCTGCCCAAGGAGCCGGACATCAGCCGGGACGTCGCCTTCCGCGACATCCCCCAGGAGGACCCACGATGACGACGATCTTCTCGGCCGAGCACGGCACCGACACGGGCCGCGATCCGCTCTTGCTCAGCCACGGCTACGGGTCGTCCAGCACCATGTGGGATGCCAACCTCGCCGCGCTCGGCGCCGGCCGCCGAGTTCTTGTCTGGGACCTTCCGGGCCACGGACACAGCGGCTCGCCGGAGGACCCCGTGGACTACTCGGAGGCGACCTGCATCCGGCACATGACCGAGATCCTCGACAACGCTGGGGTTGCCCGCGCCGTCATCGGCGGGCTGTCGCTGGGGGGTTACCTCTCGCTGGCGTTCCATCTCGCCCACCCGGACCGGGTACGAGCGCTGCTGCTGTTCGACACCGGGCCGGGCTTCAAGCGCGACGACGCGCGGCAGCGATGGAACGACTCGGCGGAGCGCCGTGCCGTCCGGCTCGAGCGCGACGGCGCCGCCGCGCTGGGCGACAGCCCGGAGGTCCGCGGCAGCCGGCAGGACCCCGTGGGGCTGGCCCGGGCGGCCCGCGGCACCCTCACCCAGAAGGACGCGCGGATCATCCGGTCCCTGCCGACGATCGCGGTCCCGACCCTCGTGGTCGTGGGTGCCGACGACACGAACTTCCGCGCGGCCGCCGACTACATGTCCGGCACGATCCCCGGCGCCGAGCTCGCGGTGATCCCGGACGCCGGGCATGCGGCCAACATCGACCAGCCCGAGGCCTTCAACCGGACGGTCGTGTCCTTCCTCGACCGCCTGGACTGACGGCTCAGCTCGGCCGGCCGCGCCGGCGTCCCGTGCTCGTCGCGATCAGCCGCGCGCGGTCCTCGGCCGGCAGACCCAGCTCGGACAGCACCTCGTCGGTGTGCTCGCCGATCAACGGTGCGGGACGTCGCACCGACGCGGGGGTCTTCGCGAAACGCACCGGCGGCGGAACCACCTTGTACGCACCCGCGACGGGATGGGTGCTCTCGGGCAGCTCGTCGACGATCTCCTCGATGGACGCGACCCGCGTCGCCGGGATCGCGTGGTCGGCGCAGAACGCGAGCCACTCCGCGGTCGTGCGTCCGGCGGCGATCTCCCGAACCTGCCGGTAGAGGAAGTCGGAGTGCGCGATGCGCGCCCGCCCGGTCGCATAGCGCTCGTCGCCCACGAGGTCCGCGCGCCCCCCGAGCGCGAACAGGGCGTCGTAGTTCTCCTGCGAGTAGGGCAACATCGCGATCCACCCGTCCTGGGTGCGGTGCGGTCGCCGCTCCGGAGTGAGGACCCGCCGGTAGCCCGCCGGGCCGGTCGCGGGACGCGGGATAGCCCCGGCGCCGTGCTCCACGAGCAGGAACGCGGTGGTGGCGTCCACCATCGGGACCTCGAGGTGCTGGCCCTCGCCGGTCCGCTCGCGGTGGATGAGTGCCGCCAGCACGCCATACACGATGGTCAGGCCGGTCACCTTGTCGGCGAAGATCGTCGGCAGCAGCGCGGGGACGCCCGAGACCTGCTCGGTGAGGTCCGCGACGCCGCTCGCGGCCTGCACGATGTCGTCGTACGCCGGCTCCTCTGCCCGCGGGCTGTCCGACGGCCAGCCCTGGGCCTGGCAGTAGACGACGTCCGGGCGCACCGCGGCGATGTCGGGATAGGTGGCGCCAAGCCGTGCGAGCGGCCCCGGTCGCAGGTTCGTGACGAACACGTCGCACGTCGCGGCGAGCCGCAGCAGCAGTTCCCGGCCCTCGTCGGTCTTCAGGTCCAGGTCGACGTTTCGCTTGTTGCGCAGCAGGTTCAGCGAGATCCCGGACAGCTGCGGGTGCGGTCCGGAGCCCATGGCGCGGTTGGTGTCGCCGCGGGCGCTCTCGACCGTGATGACGTCCGCGCCGAGGTCACCGAGGATCGCGGTCGCCATCGGCCCCATGACGACCGAGGTGAGGTCCAGGACCCGAACGCCACTGAGCGGTCCGGCCGCCTCCGCGCCAGCCATGGTCGGAGGCTAACGTGCTGCCAGCCCTGCGCACGCCGGCCACGAGGCGGAGGTACGCCGTGATCTTCTCGTTCAGCCGGGAGCAGGACGAGCTGCGCGCCACCGTCCGGAGGTTCCTCGCCGCGTCCTCGCCGGCCGGCGAGGTCCGCCGGCTGATGGAGACCGAGCGCGGCTACGACGAGGCCGTGTGGACACGGATGGCCCAGCAGCTCGGCCTCCAGGGACTTGCCGTCCCCGAGCAGTACGGCGGGTCGGGCTGCGGTCCGGTGGAGCAGGCGATTGCCATGGAGGAGATGGGGCGGGTGCTGCTCTGCGCGCCGTACCTGAGCACAGCAGTCCTGGCCGCACAGGCGATCCTGAGCAGTCACGACCCGGAAGCGGCGACCCGATATCTGCCCGGCATCTGCGACGGGACGACCGTCGCGACGGTGGCCGTCGCCGAGGACGCCGCCCACGACAGATCCCCGATCCTCGCGCGGCCGGCAGGGCCCGCGTACCGGTTGGACGGTCATGCCACGTTCGTGCTGGACGGCCGGAACGCCGACCTGCTCCTCGTTCCGGCCGACGGCGACGACGGTCCGACCCTGTTCGCCGTGTCCGGCGACACCCCTGGCCTGGCGCGCCGCGCGGTCGACACGCTCGACCGCACCCGCAAGCAGGCCGTGATCGACCTCGACGACGTCGCCGCGGCGCGCGTCGGCCGGACCGGCGCGGCGCGCGAGATCCTCGACCGGGCCGTACGCGCGGCAGCCGTCGCGCTTGCCGCGGAGCAGGTCGGCGGCGCGCAGCGCTGCCTCGACATGAGCGTCGACTATGCGAAGAGCCGGCGCCAGTTCGGCCGCCCCATCGGCAGCTTCCAGGCGGTCAAGCACCTGTGCGCCGACATGCTGCTCGACGTGGAGTCCGCTCGTTCGGCGGCGTACTACGCCGCGTGGGCGGCGGCGGACGGCCAGGACGACGCGGTCCTCGCGGCGAGCCTCGCGAAGGCGCTCTGCTCGGAGGTCTACCTACGGACGGCGGCGCGGACCATCCAGGTCCACGGCGGCATCGGGTTCACCTGGGAGCACGACGCGCACCTGTACTTCCGGCGAGCCAAGTCCACCGAGGTCATGCTCGGAACGCCGCAGGAGCACCGCGAGCGGTCCGCCGCGCTCCTGCTCGCGGCCACTTGACCGCTCAGGCCGTGGAGTCCGGCCGGGAGCCCAGCGCGGAGCTCGGCCGCAGCAAGGCGATCGCGAGCACGGCGCCCACGGCTGCGCAGATCGCCGCCCCCGCGAAGATCGTGTGCAGCTCGCTGAGCAACGCCGCCGTCGTGGCCTTGTCGTACGCAGGACAGGACGTCGGCTTGTTGGGACACAAGGTGATGGGCGACCCGATGCGCGCCTGCGCCTCGTAGAACTTCCGGATGCCGATCGCGGTCAGCGCGGACAGGCCGGCGAGCATGCCGACCGTGCGGGCCACCACGACGAGAGAGCTGGCCAGGCCGTGCAGGCGCGGGGCGACCGCCTCCAGGATCGCCGCGTTGATCGGTGCGATGGTCAGCCCGAAGCCGAGCCCCGCGACAACCAGCTCGACGTCGGTCGCGCCGAACCCCAGCGACGTGGCGCCCACCGTCCACGGCGTCGCCAGCGCGTGCTCCCCCCACGTCGCCATCGAGACGAAGCCGAGGGCGGCCACTGCCGAGCCGACGGTGGCGACAGCCGGCCCGCGTTCCCTTCTGCGACACGCGAAACCGCCGAGCACCGCTCCGACGGGGACGGCGACGAGGAAGCGCAGCAGCACCAGCGCCGCACCGACCTGCGAGTCGGGATACTTGGTGGTCCGCGCGAAGAACGGCACGTCGACGAGCACCGCCATCAGACCCGCCCCGAGCGCCAGGTTCACCGCGAGCGAGCCCCAGGCCGGACGCGCCGACAGCTCCCGCGCGTCGAGCAGCGGGTGCCGCGACCGACGCTGGTGCAGGACGAACACGACCAGCGCGGCCACGCCCAGAGGCGCCACGATCGGGGTGCTGCTCGCGACCAGCTGCTTGCTGGGATCGGCCGTCGAGAACACCAGGACGATGCACCCGAGGAACGCCGCCAGCAGAAGTCCACCGGGGATGTCGGCACCGGCTGCGAGCGCCGGGATGCGCTGCGGGCGCACCAGCGTGCGGACCGATGTCGGCGCGAGCGTCTCCCAGACCACGAACGCGACGACCAGGGCCCCAGCGAGGATCGCCACCGGTGAGGTGAACTCGTAGAACGACGACGACCCGGCCAGCGGGGTGAAGTAGGTGCCGACGGCGACGCTGTCCGCCAGTACGTGCGGCGCGTCGAGGGCGACGCCGATCAGGACAGCCGCGGCGGCGACCAGGCCCACCCCGAGGACGTCGTGCCGGCGTCCGGATCCGGAAGGGCTCTGGCGCTCCGGAGCGCTGCGCCAGAAGGCCACGCCGACGAAGGCGGCCAGCGGAAGGTTGAGCCAGAAGATCGTCCGCCAGCCGGCGGCGGCGACGATCGCCGCGCCGTAGAGCGGGCCGACGACGCTGCCGAACTCCTGGACCGCCCCCACGACGCCGAGCGGCAGGCCGCGCCGTTCGGGTGGCCACCGCGCGGCGACGAGCGCGAAGGTGACCGG
>DASVGV010000033.1:0-9536 GCA_036379355.1 Mycobacteriales bacterium
GCCCGGTCCGCCCGTGGACCTGCAGGCCTGCCTTCTTCTCCGCCTTGAGGGCTGCCGCACCGAGTCCGGCGGCCCGCGCGACCGCATCCCGCAGTCCCGTGGTCAGCGCGTCGTACAGGGCGCCGACCTTCTCCGCGCTGAGCGAGGAGCAAGGCGTGAACGGCGACAGCCGAGCGGCCCAGAGCACCTCGTCGGAGTACGCGTTGCCCACGCCGGCGAGGACCGACTGGTCGGTGAGGACGGTCTTCACCCGCGCGCCCTTCGCCTGCGCCAGCAACCGCGCCAGCGCCTCGGGGGTGAAGTCCGGCGACAGGACGTCGATGCCGAGCCGCGCGACACCGGGAACGGCCCGCGGATCGGTGACGAGGTAGACCGCGAGTCGCTTCTGCGTTCCGGCCTCGGTGAGGTCGAAGCCGGAGCCGTCCTCGAGGTGGACGCGCAGCGCCGTCGGGCCCTTGCCGCTCGGGCGCAGCGGCGCGGTCGGCAAGGACTCGCTGAAGCGCAGCCAGCCCGCCCGGGACAGGTGCACGACCAGGTGGGTGCCGTCCACGTCCACGTCGAGGAACTTGCCGTGCCGGGAGACACCGGTGACCGGCGATCCGGCGAGCGCGGCGGGCGGCGGGTCGTAGGTCTTGAGGACGTGGATGGCCCCGACGTCGACGCGCGCGACGGCCAGGCCGACCACACGGCCGCGCAGGAAGGCGGCCAGCGCCTCCACCTCCGGTAGCTCAGGCATCGCCGGGCTCACCACCCCAACTCATCGGCGGGACTAGGGGACGCGGTGCAGGGACCAGAGGCGGGCGCCGCCGAGAATCCCGTCCGCGTTCGGTACGAGCTCGTGCTCGTGGCTGAACGCGGAAGTGAGGTGCTCGCCGTTGCCGCCTCCGACGTACAGGCGGTCGAAGAACGTCAGTGCGGCGAGCACGGTGACGGTGCGATCCACCCGTTTCGTCCACTTCTCGGCCCCGATCTTGCGCAGGGCGGCGTCGCCGACGTACTCGTTGTACGTCTTGCGCCGCGTCAACGGGTGGTGCGACAGCTCGAGGTGGGTCTGCAGCTCGCCGTCGAGGAACAGGGCCGTGCCGATCCCGGTCCCGAGCGTGATGACCAGCTCGAGCCCTTCGCCGTGGATCGCGGCGAGCCCTTGGGTGTCGGCGTCGTTGGCCAGGCGGCACGGCAGGCCCAGCCGTTCGTGGACGGCGGACGACAGGTCGTACGACGACCACGCCTTGACCAGTTCCGGTACGACCGCGGTCCCGGGTCCCTTCTTGGTGACGAAGTGCGGCGCGGACAGGACGCGGCCCGACCGGACCATGCCCGGGAACCCGATCGAGGCGCGGCTCGCCGCCGGCGACCGACCGGCGATGTCGGCGATCATGTCCACCAGCGCCGCCGGCGGCATCGGGTACGCCGTCGGCAGGCGCACACGCTCGCTGATCTCCGTCCCGTCCGGGCCCACGACCGCGCCCTTGACCCCGCTGCCGCCCACGTCGACGCACAACGTGGCGTTGGCCGCCGAAGCGGCGGTACGGCGCGGGGCACGGGTCCCGCGGGCCTTCGAGGGCGTGGTCATGGCTGGGACCGTAGCGAGACGCGGCGGCGATGGTGTGAGCCAAGCGCTGAGCGGGAAGTGCGCTGTGGCGGGCCGCCGGTCCGTCCTTCCACCGCCCCTGGCGGAACGGATCGTCTGCTCCGCCCGTCTGACCTAGCGTGCCTACCGTGGACCTTCTCCCCCACAGCCGACAGGACGGCAGCAGTCCTGCGCTCGAGTCGCGATGCGCGCTGCCCCTGGGGGTGCATGCCGTGGCCGAGGCGCGCCGGTTCGTCGAGCGGGCCCTCGGGCGCTGGGAGCGCGACGACGACGGGACGGTGGCTCTCGTCGTCTCCGAGCTGGTCACCAACGCCGTGCTGTACGGCCACGGGGCGAGCACGGTGCTGCTGCGGCTGGGCTGCGACCGGCTGACCGTCGAGGTGTCGGACCGGTCCGCGACCGTCCCGACCACTCGGCCGACCACCGACGACGCCGAGATCGGGCGCGGGATGCACATCATCGAAGCCGCGTCGCTGCGCTGGGGCGTCCGCGCCCAGGGCGAGGGGAAAGTCGTCTGGTGTGACCTCCCGCTGGCCGGCGGCTGACCCGCCCGTGCGAGGGTGTCGGCATGACGCTCTTCGACGGACGGGTCGGGATCTGGACCGGTGCGCTCGACGTACTCCCGCCGCCGGCGGTGCGCGACGCCGTTGCCGAGCTGGACGAGCAGGGATGGTCCAGCCTGTGGTTCGGCGAGGCGTACGGGCGGGAGGCGTTCACGAGCGCCGCGATGCTGCTTGCCGCGGGGTCCCGGATGGCCGTCGGCACGGGCATCGCGAACATCTACGGCCGTGACGCGGTGACGATGAAGGCGGCCGCCCTCACCCTGGCGGCGCAGTTCCCCGGCCGGTTCGTGTGCGGCATGGGCGTCAGCCACCAGCCGCTGGTCGAGCGGATGCGCCATCACGAGTACACCGGGCCCGTCCCCACCATGCGCGCCTACCTCGACGCGATGGACGAGGCGCCGTACGCCGCGGTGAAGCCGACCGAGCCGCCCGCGTTCGTGCTCGCCGCGCTGGGTCCGAAGATGCTCGAGCTGGCCCGGGACCGCACCGACGGGGCACATCCCTACCTGGCGACGCCGGAGCACACCGCCCGCGCCCGCGAGATCCTCGGGCCGGACAAGGAGCTGGTCGTCGAGATGGCGGCGGTGCTCTCCGACGACGAGGAGACCTGGAAGGCCCGCGCGCACTGGCACCTGGAGATCTACACCGGCCTGCCGAACTACGTGAACAACTGGAAGCGGCTGGGGTTCGGCGACGACGACGCCGTCCGCGGCGGCAGTGACCGGCTCAAGGAGGCCCTCGTCGCCCGGGGGGAGACCGCGATCCACGCCCGCGTGCACGAGCACCTGGACGCCGGTGCCAGCCAGGTCGTGGTGCAGGTCCTGGGCGAGGGTCACGCCGACGTCCCCACCGAGGACTGGCGCCGGCTCGCCCCGGTCCTCACCGGGTGACGGGCGAGTACACCCACGGGCATCACCCGTCGGTCCTGGGGTCGCACGCCACCCGTACCGCCGCCACGTCCGCGGCGTACCTCTTGCCGTTGCTGCGCTCGGGCCAGTCGGTGCTGGACGTCGGCTGCGGACCGGGCACCGTCACGGCCGACCTCGCGCGGCTCGTCGCGCCGGGTCAGGTCGTCGGCATCGAGCCGGTCGACGAGCCGCTCGCCGCCGCCCGGGCCCTCGACACGTCGGCGACGTTCGAGCTCGGCGACGTCTATGCCTTGCGGTTCGAGGACGACTCCTTCGACGTGGTGCACGGCCATCAGGTCCTCCAGCACCTGACCGACCCCGTCGCCGCGCTGCGGGAGATGCGCCGCGTCTGCCGGCCGGGCGGCATCGTTGCCTGCCGCGACGCGGACTACGCGAGCTTCACGTGGGCGCCGGCCGAGCCGCGGCTGGACCGCTGGCTCGACGTCTACCGCCGCCTCGCCCGCCACAACGGGGCCGAACCCGACGCCGGGAGGTACCTGACGACCTGGTTCGCCGAAGCCGGATTCACCGACGTCACGGGCAGCGCGTCGGCGTGGTCGTACTGCTCGCCGCAGGAGCGCGGCACCTGGGCGCGGACCTGGGAGCAGCGGGTCCTGTCCAGCGCGTACGCGACCCAGTCCGTGGCCGCCGGGCTCACCACCGACCGGGAGCTCCAGGAGCTGGCCGCAGGATGGCGCGCGTGGGGAGCGGCACCGGTCGGCTTCTTCGGGATGCTCCACGGCGAGGTCATCGCCCGCGCATGAGCCCGTCCGGCTCAACGCGCTGATGCGTACGGACCAGTCCCTCCTCGCCATTTTCGGCGGGTGCTGATGTTGGGGCGGCCCGCTACCGCGACATCGCGGTGCCGGCGTGCACCATGGACGGGGCAACGGTCGAGAACGGAGGTCGGGCGGACGTGATCGCCACCCGCCGCCACGCGGCCCCCGAGCCGGTGCAGGCGATCGACCTGTCCGTCGAGCCGCGGAGTGCAGGACGTGCGCGTGCCTTCGTCACCGAGGCTCTCCACGCGTGGGACCTCGACGATCTGACGGACGAGGCGCGACTGCTGACGTCCGAGGTCGTGACGAACGCGCTGCTGCACGCGGGGTCGCGGCGCATCCGGCTGCGGCTTCGGCGCCTCCCCGACGGCGTACGCATCGAGGTGGACGACCAGTCCGCGCTGCTGCCCCGGCCTCGCCGCGTCAGTGCGCTGTCGGACACGGGCCGGGGCATCGAACTGGTGGAGGGCTCGGCCCGCGCGTGGGGGGCCCGCCCCACCGCGCAGGGCAAGACCGTGTGGTTCGAGCTCGCCACGTCATGACGGCGCAGACCTTCACCGTCGAACTGGTCGGTGGATCTGCCCGTCTCTGCGAGTTCAGCGTGGAACGGACCCACGACCTCACGCGCGAGTTCCGGCTCGCGCGGACCGGGGTCACCCACGACGCCAGCGACCTGCCCGACCGGTTCCTCGCCCTCGTCGACCGCTTGTGGTCCTCCGGCGACGGCCGGGAGGCCCTCGTCGACCTTCCCGACGCCGACGGCGATGCGGTGCACCTGCGGCTGCCGGTCGGGGCCGAGCACGATGCGCTCGCGCTCGCGACCCTCCTCGACGAGGCGGACGAGTACTGCCGGGCGGGCGCCACTCTGACCATGCCGCGGCCGCCGGAAGTGGTACGGCTGCGGTGGTGGCAGGCGACCGAGGCGGTCCGTCAGCGGCACGGTCTGGCGCCGACCCCGTTCCCCGGCTGACCGTCCTCGGCGCCCGCGTCCGGGCGCCAGGACGCGCGTCGAGCGGCCGTCGGCGAGGATGGCGGGGTGAGCCTGCGCGAAGACGGCGTCCCACGCATGCCGTCCGGGGCGGCGAGCGCGCTGCGAGTGCTGCCGGCCACGGCCGGCGGCGACGCGCCGACGCCGGGGGCGGCGACCGGTCCACGCCGACTCATCCCGCGATCCGTTCCGCCCGCCGTGTGGGGGCTGTCGGTGCTCGCCGCCGCCGTCGGCGTGGTCCTGGCGCTCACCGTCTTCCGTCACGGCTCGATCGACAACGACGACGGCGTCTACCTGCTCCAGGCGCGCGCGCTGCTGCACGGACGACTCACCGTGCCGATGCCGCCCAACGCCGAGGCGGCGCAGCCCTGGTTCTTCGCCATCACCAGCCACGGGTACGCCTCGAAGTACCTCCCGCTGGTGTCCGGCCTGTACGCGATCGGGCTCGGGCTGTTCGGCAGCGTCGTACCGATCCTGGGGGTACTGGCGTTCCTGCTCCCCCTGTGCGTCTGGGCCCTGGCCCGAGAGGTCGGCCTCTCGCCGCGCCGGTCCGTGCTCGCCACCGCCCTCGTCGCGCTCTCGCCCGCAGTGCTCGTCCAGGGCGGCCTGGTGCTCTCGTACCTGCCGTTCCTCATCCTGTTGTCGGTCGGGTGGCTGCTGCTGTTGCGCATCGCCCGCACGGGCAGCGCTGCGCTCGCCGCGCTGTTCGGCTTCGTGTTCACCCTGGCCGTGAGCTTCCGCCAGCTCGACCCGGTGCTGCTGCTCGGCCCGGCCGCGCTGTGGGTGGCCTGGCGCCTGCGCGGCCGCGCGCTGGTCCGGCCGCTCGCCGCCGCGATCGCCGGCGCGATCCCGATCACCGTGTTCGTCCTCGCCTACGACGCGCACGTCACCGGCTCCGCCCTCCGGCTGCCGTTCGGCCTGCTGTCGCCGAACGACAAGATCGGGTTCGGCGTCCGGCAGCTGGTCCCGGAGGATCCGCGCCGTCACTTCGGGATCGTGCAAGGCCTGTACGGCGGGCTCGAGACGTTCCTGCACGAGCCGCTCGGCTGGTCACTCGGCTTCGTGGTGGTGCTGCCGCTCGCCCTGTGGAACCTGCGCCGTAGCGGCGCGGCGCGCACACCCGTCCGCCTGCTGTCGGCGTGCGCGGCGGTGTTCGTCGTCGTCTACCTCGGGTTCTGGGGACCGTGGAACGCTGCGGTGCTGTGGGGCGGGCCCCGCGACATCGGCCCGTTCTACGCGCTCCCGGTCCTGATCCCCCTCGCGTTCGCGGCGGTCTCGTGGTGGCCGACGGACCGGCGCAGCCTCATCGGGCTCGGCCTGCTCGCCGCGGTCGCGACGGGGTTCACCACCTCGCTCCTGGTCGGGCTGATCCCGCGCCTCGTCCGCGACAACGGGACCACCCGCGCCCTGCTCGGCGCGGTCCACGACGCCGCCCCCGGCCCGCTGCTGCTCGGCGTCGACCCGCCGTACCTCAGCCACCCCGTGGGCGCAATCGGTGACCAGTGGCCCGGGACCGGTCGCGAGCTGCTACTCGCCTCGCAGCTCGACCCGCAGCAGGTGATGGCGCTGAAGAGCCCGTCGATCCTGCAGATCGGCGGCAGCCCGTACACCGACAAGAGCTACATCCTGGCGCCGGAGACCCGGTTGTCGGGTGCGGCCGTCCAGGTCCGGGTCCAGCTCGGCGGCGGCGCGCAGGACGCGACACTCGTCGTGAGCCGCGGCGGGACCCTGTCGGCCTGCCGCCTCTACGACGGCGCCATCCTCACGATCACGCCGACGACTGTCAGCGGCTGCTCGGGCCTCGCCCTCCCACACCTGCCCGGCAAGACCCCCGACCACGACATCCTCAGCAAGCTGCCGTACCGGCTGTGCTCGTCGATGGACTGCCTGTCGTTCAGCACCTTCGAGACCGACAAGAAGGGCAAGCCGTACGCCACCGGGTGGCGGCGGCTGGCCCTCGCCGACACGCCGACGACGGTCACGCTGCTCGCCGACGGGCCGCCGGTCGTGGCCGCCGGTGCGGGCCTGATCTCGGTCACGCCCGCGATCGGCTGACCAGCCGCTACCGTTCCGGGCCATGCGCCGTGTGCACGTCACCCAGGAGTACGCCGCCAGCCGCCAGCAGGTCTTCGCGTACCTGTCCGACCACGAGAACCTCGGGCCGCTGCTCGGTGCCGACATCACCCGCGTGCGCGAGGGTTCCGACGGGCCGAACGGCGTGGGGTCGGTACGGTCGATCAAGGTCGGGCCGCTGCCGCCGTTCGAAGAGACGAACGTCGAGGTCGTCCCGGACGCGCTGATCCGCTACCGGATCACCAAGGGCGGCGTCCTCAAGGACCACGAAGGCGTGATGACGTTCGCCGACACCCCCGGTGGCGGCTGCCGGTTCGCCTGGACGATCACCTTCGACGGCAAGGTGCCCGGCGTCGGTGCGGCCGTCGCGGCCGGGCTGACGCGTTCGATCAGCAAGGGCCTGCCGGCCGTCGACGACCTCGCCCGCCGCTAGCGCGGCCGAGGCTGGGCGTCAGGTCGGGCGGCCCAGGCGAATCAGTGCTTCTTGCGCCACGGTGAGCGCGTGCGTCCCGTCGCCGGTGTGCAGCGTGCCGATGCCCAGTCCGCGGGAGCCCCCGTTCGCGCGACCCCACACGTCGAACAGCAGCCAGCCGTCGGCGCGGACCGGCCGGTGCAGCCACAGCGCGTGGTCGAGGCTCGCGCCCATGCCGTGGTCGTCGCGCCGGCCGAGCCCCGCGCGGACGGCGCCGACGACGCCCATGTCCGAGACGAAGGTCAGCACCGCCGCGTGCAGGACCGGATCGTCCGGAAGCGGTCCTCGCAGCCGAGTCCAGAACGCCCGCCGCGGTTCGGGCCGCTCACT
This sequence comes from Mycobacteriales bacterium, assembly GCA_036379355.1. GTDB lineage: Bacteria > Actinomycetota > Actinomycetes > Mycobacteriales > CAJCIY01 > CAJCIY01. The sequence goes on from DASVGV010000033.1 coordinate 7,705, forward strand.
CAGCCAGCCGAAGCCGGGCACCTCGACCCGCTCGAACGGCGACGCGACGTCCCAGGGGTTCTCGGTCGGGCCGACCTCCGCGAAGAGCGCCTCGGGATCGCCGGCGTCGGTGGCAATCGGGGTAGAGGTCTCCTCGCCTGCCTCGTCGCGGTGGAAGCTCGCGGTCAGGCTGAAGATCGCCTCGCCGTCCTGCTGCGCCACGACCGTACGCGTGGTGAACGAGCGGCCGTCGCGGATGCGGTCGACGCGCAGGATCGTCCAGGCATCGTCCTTGCCCGGCCGCAGGAAGTAGCCATGCAAGGAGTGCGGCCGATGCGCCGGGTTGACGGTCGCCGCCGCAGCCCGGAGACAGTGGGCTGCCACCTGACCGCCGAACAGGGCGCTGTGCTGCTGCCCGGCAGGCGGCGGCGGGTTCCACGCGCGGAACAGGTCGCTGTCGAGGCGCTCGACCTCCAGCATGCGTACGAAACGCTCGACGCGCTCCGCGCCCTCGGCGTCGTCGCTGCCCGCCACGCGCTTCCCTTCGTCGTACCTGCTCGTGCTGCCCGGCGACGGTAGCGGACCGGTGCCGGAGTAGCGTCGCGAGCACCCGAGACGTGGACGTGATGCGGCTGTGCCCCCGAGTGAGCCCGCGACCGACGTCGTGCCTGCGGCGGACATCCTCGCCGGTATTGCGGAGGCGGTGGTCTACGCCGATCGAGGCGGCGTGATCCGGGCCTGGAACGCCGGCGCCACCGAGGTTTTCGGCTTCTCGGCGGACGAGGCGGTCGGGCGGAGCCTCGATTTGATCATTCCGGAGCGGTTTCGTGCGGCGCACTGGCGGGGCTTCGACGCGGCGATCGAGCGCGGGGCGACGGCCGGCGGGCGCCAGGCGCGGTTGACCCGAGGCACGCATCGGGATCCGGACCGCGTGCTGTACGTCGAGATGTCCTTCGCGGTGGTGACCGCCCCGGACGGGTCGGCGTCGGGAGCCGTCGCCGTCGCCCGCGACGTGACCGAGCGGCAGCTCCGGGAGCGCGAAGAGCGCAAGCGCCGCGAGGCAGCCGCGCCGACTCCGGAAGGCTGACGCGGCCAGGGTCGGCGGTGCCGGTACGGGCTCAGCGTCGGAGCAACTCGACGCCGCTTCCGGCACGCGCCGCCAGCGCGGCGTCGAAGGTCACGAGGGGCAACGAGGAGCGCCGGGCAACGGTGAGCAGGACAGCATCGGTCACCTGGCGATGGCCGGTAAGGGCTGGAAAGTCGGCATCCGTGGGCGACACGTCGTTGGCCAGGAACCGGTGCTCGCCGATCGCCCGTAGGTCGCGCAGCACGGTCCGCGCCTCCTCGAAAGTGATCGCGCCGCGCATCACACTTCGGTTGGTGGAGACGCGAACGAAGCCGGCTTCGGAGATCGGGCAGGTGGCCCAGGGGCCGGTGAGCCGGTCGAACCACGCGGTCGCCGCTTGGTGATGGACGTGCGCGTCCCAGGCAAGCGCGACGAGCACGTTGACATCGAGCAACCCCACGCGCGGGCTCAGTCCTCGTCGAGCGCGCCGCGAACCATCTCCGGCGTGATCGGCGGCGCCCCGGCCGGGGAGTGAATGACCGGTCGCCCGTGCCGGCGCTGAACGCGGGCGGGCGCCAGTCCGCGGCGTGCGAGGTCAGAGACCACCGACCCGATCGACACCCGTTCCGCTCGCGCGAGCTCGCGGGCGGCGGCCATGACGTCGTCATCGATCTCCAGCGTCGTGCGCACGAGTTTGATGCTACCGCATCACACCATCATCACCTGTGACCGCGAGCCGAAGAGCCGACGCGGACAGCGTCTTCGCGCCGTGGCGGGCTGACTATCA
>DASVGV010000034.1:0-5650 GCA_036379355.1 Mycobacteriales bacterium
GGGCGCTGGCGGCGGCGGAGGCTGCGCTCGGGGGCCGGGACGTCGCCAAGGTGATCGTACGGGCGCCCACGCTGGTCAGCGTGGTGCCCGCATGACCGCGTTCCGCGACCAGCTCCTGGAGGCGGGCGTCCTCGTCGCCGGCGGCAGCCCCGGTGTCTACGGCCGCTCCAAGGCGTTCGAGGACGTCGTGACGGGCATCTCCGGCCTTGTCCGGGCGCAGGCTCCCGACAGCACGACGACGCTGCACTTCCCGCCGGTCCTGGGCCGCGACGACTTCACCCGCACCGGCTACCTCGCCTCGTTCCCCGACCTGATCGGCTCGCTGCACACGTTCCGCGGCGGTGACGCCGAGCACGCGGCGCTGCTGGCGTCGTACGAGTCCGGTGAGGACTGGACCGCCGCGCTCGTGCCGGCCGACGTCATGCTCTGCTCGGCGGCCTGCCATCCGCTGTACCCGACACTCACCGGGCGCCTCGACGACGACCGCGTGTTCGACGTACGCGGCTGGGTCTTCCGCGCCGAGCCGTCGCTCGACCCGGCGCGGATGCAGGCCTTCCGCCAGCACGAGATGGTGTTCGTGGGCGAGGCCGCGGCCGCCGAGTCGCACCGCGACCGCTGGCTCGCCGTAGGCCTGGACCTGTTGACCGGCCTGGGTCTGCCGGTCGAGAAGGTCGTCGCGAACGACCCGTTCTTCGGCCGCGCGGGGCGCATCCTCGCAACCGGGCAACGGGTCGAGGAGCTGAAGTTCGAGCTGGTGTGTGAGGTCGCGAATGCCGATGCTCCGACCGCGATTACGTCGGCGAACCTGCACCGCGACCACTTCGGCGCGGACTTCGCCATCACACTGCCGGACGGGTCGCCGGCGCACAGCGCGTGCATCGGCTTCGGCCTGGAACGCATCACCCTCGCGCTCCTGCGCCACCATGGCGTCTCCGTCGACGCCTGGCCCGCATCCGTACGGCAGCAGCTCGCACTCTGAGGAGCCACCGGCCGCGTACGGTCGGGAACGTGTCCCGGCCGGTGCGCGTCCTCACCGACTCGACGGCCGGGCTGCCCGCGACCGTCGTCGCCGAGCACGCCCTGCTGGTCGTCCCCATGACGGTCTCCGCGGGCGGTCGTACCGGCGCCGAGGGCACCGAGATCACCGCCGCTGACGTCGAGGCCGCGCTGCGGTCGCGGCTCGAGCTGCGGACCGCCCATCCCGGACCGGCGGCGTTCGCGACCGCGCTGGCGGCTGCCGGCGACGCCGACGTGGTCGCCGTCCACCTGTCCTCGGCGCTGTCCGGGACGGCCGCTGCGGCCGAGCACGCGCTGGGCGGTGCGGGGGCGGTCGTCGACTCGCGAACCTGCGGCATGGGGCTGGGCCTCGTCGCGCTGGCCGCGGCGGACGAGGCCGCGGCCGGCGGGTCGGTCGAGGCCGTCGTGGCCGCGGCGAGGGCGGCCATGGCGCGGACCAACACCCTGTTCTACGTCGAGTCCCTGGAGGCGCTGCGCCGCGGCGGCCGGATCGGCGCGGCCAGCGCGCTGCTGGGTTCGGCACTCGCGGTGAAACCCCTGCTGCGCATGGCCGACGGCGTCGTCGAGCCGGTGGAGAAGGTACGCACGAGCAGCCGGGCCCTCGCGCGGCTCCAGGCGCTGGCGGTCGAGAGCGCCGGGGACGGCCCGGCGGATCTTGCGGTCATGCATCTTGCGGCTGCCGACCGTGCCGCGGCGCTGGCCGAGTGCCTGCGCGCGGAGCTGCCGGCTGCGCGAGACGTCTACCTCACCGAGCTCTCGGCGGCCGTCGGCGCCCACACCGGACTCGGCGCGCTCGGGGTCGCCGTCAGCCGTCGCTGACCCGGCCGCCGTCCACATCCTGGCGGCGGCGGCCGCACGGCGGGCCCGCGGTTCCTAGCGTCGTACCCGTGCGCGCTCCCGACCCGCAGGTCACCGCCCGGCTGCAGGCCCTGGGCGGCGGGGCGCGCTCGGAGCCCGACTCGGTGGACGTCCCCGCGCCGTCCGAGGACGATCTCGCGTGGGCGCCACCGGTGAGCCTTTCCGGCTACCTGAAGGCGTCGCTGCGGGCACGTCTGCCTGCACCCCTGCGCGAGGGTCGGTGGGATCCGGGGCGGCGCGGGCTCGTCGTGATCGCGGTGCTCGGGCTGGTCGCCGTCCTGGTCGCCGCCGCCGTGGTCGTGCGCAGCCGCGCGCATCCCGTGGCCGCAGTCCGTCCGGATCCGCCGCCCGGGGCGTCGGTGTCGTCCGGCCCCGATCCGCTCGCTGCGGGCGTCACCGTGCTCGTCGACGTCGAGGGCAAGGTCCGCCGCCCCGGACTGGTGACCCTGCCCGCGGGGGCGCGGATCGCCCAGGCGATCGCGGCCGCGGGCGGTGCTCTGCCCGGGACGGACACGACCAGTCTCGACCTGGCACAGAAGGTGACCGACGGCCAGCAGCTCCGCGTCGGCGAGCCGGCGGCCGTGCCGGGTTCCACCGCCGGTCCGTCGACGGGAGCGGCCAGTGCGCTGGTGAACATCAACACGGCCAGCGCCGACCAGCTCGACGCGCTGCCGCACATCGGCCCCGCCACCGCCGCGAAGATCATCGACTGGCGGGCGCGGCACGGCGCGTTCACCTCCGTACGCCAGCTCCAGCAGGTGCCGGGCATAGGCCCGTCCACGTACGAGGACATCGCGCCGCTGGTGACGGTGTGATCGCGCCGGACCTGCGGCTGCTCGTGCCGGCGGCCGCCTGCTGGCTCGCCGTGTGGCTCGCCGCGCCGTGGCGGCCGGGCTGGCAGATCGGCGCGGCTCTCGGCCTCGGCGCGGGGGCGGTCGCCGGATGCTGGCGCGGCCTCGCGCTGGCCGCCGTGGTCGCGCTGCTGGCAGCCGGGGCCGGGCTCGCCAGCTCGGGGTTGCGGGCGTGGGCGCGTACGAGCAACCCGGTCGCGCAGCTGGCCGCCGTCGGGGCCGACGTCGACGTGCGCCTCCAGGTGACCGGCGACCCGCTGGTCCGCGACGGTACGGCGCACGGGCGCGCGTACCACCTGGTCATCGTGCCCGCGCAGGCCCGCGCCCTCGCATCCGACGACGGGCGGGCGTGGAGGCTCCGGCAGCCCGTCCTCGTGCTCGCCGACGACAGCGCCTGGTCCACGCTGCAGCCGTCGCAGTCGGTCACCGCGGCGGGCCGGCTCGCCCCGCCGCGCTCCGGCGACGACGTCGCGGCGGTGCTCGACGCGCGCGGGCCACCCGTCCACGCCGACGGGCCGTCGCTGGTGCAACGCGCGGCCGGGCACGTCCGTGTGGGGTTGCGGCACGCGGCCGCGGCCCTGCCCGGTCAGCGGGCCGCCCTGCTGCCCGCGCTCGTCGACGGTGACACCGCCGGTCTCTCGGCGACGACCGAGGCCGAGTTCCGCGCCACCGGGTTGACGCACCTGGTCGCCGTCAGCGGTGAGAACCTCGCGATCGTCACGGGTGTCGTCGTGGGTGCGACGCGCCGGCTGCGGCTCGCGCCCAGAGCCGCAGCGGCGGTCACCCTGGCCGCCATCGTTGCTTTCGTGGTCGTGGCGCGGCCGAGCCCGAGCGTCCTGCGCGCCGCCGTGATGGGCGGCATCGGAGCGTTCGGACTGGTCGGCGGGCAGCGCCGGCGCGCGCTCGGAGGCCTGTCGGCGGCAGTCCTGCTGCTGGTCCTCGCCGACCCCGGGCTCGCGGCACGGCCCGGGTTCGCGCTGTCCGTGCTCGCCTCACTCGGCCTGCTGGTGCTGGCGCCGGGCGCGGCGGCAGTCCTGGCCCGTCGCCTGCCCGCGTGGCTGGCGGCCGCGCTCGCCGTGCCGCTGGCCGCCCAGATCGCCTGCTCGCCCGTCATCGCGGCGATCGGCGGCGGCCTCAGCCTGACCGCGGTGCCGGCGAACCTGCTGGCCGCGCCGGCGGTGGCACCGGCCACGCTGCTCGGCGTCGCCGCTGCCGTCTGCGCGCCGTTGTCATCGGGTGTCGCCCGGGCGGCGGCGTGGTGCGCGGCGTGGCCGTGCGCGTGGCTCCTGGGCGTCGCGCACGAGGGCTCGCGGGTGCCGGCCTCGATCGTCCCGTGGCCCAGCGGGGCGGGTGGCGCGCTGCTGCTGGCGGCGCTCACCGTCCCGCTCCTCGTCGCCGGCCGCCGTGCGATCCTTCGGTCGTGACGAACGGGGGCGGGTCGGTGGCCGACCTCCCGGCGGTGACCGTGGTGGTCGGCTCCGAGGAACTGCTGCTGGCCCGCGAGGTACGGGCTGTGCGCGACCTCGTCCGCGCGGCCGACCCGGACGCCGAGGTGATCGACGTCGACGGCGCCGACTTCTCCGACAGCCACGTGCTCGACCTGTCCAGCCCCGACATGTTCGGCGGCGCGCGCCTGCTGGTGATCCGCGGCGTGCACAAGCTGTCGGACGCGCACCGGGAGGTCCTCGCCGCGTTCGCCGCAGACCCGCTGGATCGTACGTACGTGGTTGCGGTGCACGACGGGGGCAACACCGCCCGCTCGCTGCCCGACGCGCTGGCCGCAGCAGGCGCGCGTGTCGTCAAGGTCCAGCCGATCACCCGGCCTGCGGACCGGCTCGAGTTCGTCCAGGCGGAGATACGGCGGGCCGGCGGGCAGTGCACCGCCGGCGCCGTCCGTGCCCTTGTCGCCGCCGTCGGCAGCGACCTGCGCGAGCTGTCGTCCGCCGCGTCCCAGCTCGTGAGCGACGTACCGGGCCTGCTCGACGAGGACGCGGTCGCCCGCTTCCACCGGGGCCGCGCGGAGACGACCGGTTTCGCGGTCGCCGATGCGGCGATCGCCGGGCAGGTGGCCGAAAGCATCGCGCTGCTGCGGTCGGCGCTGGAGACGGGTACGGCACCGGTCCTGCTCACCAGCGCGCTCGCGTCCGGCCTGCGCGACGTCGCGCGCGTCCGCGGCGCCGGCAACCGCCCGCCGGCCCAGCTGGCGCGCGACCTCGGCATGCCGCCGTGGAAGGTCGACAAGACCCTGCGGGTGGCGCGTGGCTGGAGCGACGACGGCCTGGCCGACGGCATACGCGCCGTGGCGACGGCCGACGCGGGGGTGAAGGGAGCGGCCGACGACGCAGCCTTCGCCGTCCAGCAGGCCGTCCTCGCGGTGCTGGGTGCACGGGGCGCCCTGCGCCCGGAGGTCGCGCGGGCCAACGCCCCGGCGCGGTCCGGACACCGCTGACGTGCCGCTGCCCGCATGGCTCGCGCCCTACCTGCCCGGCGTCGAGGACGACGCCCCGGGCGACACGTGGTACGTCCGGCTGCTGCGGTTGCGGCGCGTGCACCCCGGCTTCTGGACCGAGACGCTGTACGTCTACGGCGCCGCGCTGGTGGGCATCGTCCTCTACCTCGGCGACCTGGCGACCGCCTGGACGATCCTGGTCCTTCCGCTCGTGGTGGCCGCGACCGTGAAGGGCTACGACCTCGTCGTCAGCGCCCTGCCGGACGACCCCGACGACTGACGACCCGGCCACCAGGTCCAGCGACCGAGCAGGCACAGGGCGGCGGGCAGCACCACCGTGCGCACGACGAGGGCGTCGACGAGCACGGCCACCGCGAGGCCCAGCCCGAGCTCCTTCATCTCGACCATGTGCAGGCTGGCGAAGATCGCGAACACCGACACCATGACCAGGGCGGCGCTGGTCACGGTTCCGGCC
>DASVGV010000035.1:0-14953 GCA_036379355.1 Mycobacteriales bacterium
TCATTTCCGATGCGGGGGCTTCTGGACCCAAGCCGCCTGTTCTTCTGCGGGTGTGGTGCCGGGGCGGGCGAGGCCGTGTTCGTAGGCGTAGACGACGGCCTGGACGCGGTCGCGGAGGCCGAGTTTGGCGAGGAGGCTGCCGACGTGGGTCTTGATGGTGGCCTCGCCGAGGTACACGGCGGCGGCGATCTCGGCGTTGGACAGGCCCCGGGCGAGATACCGGAGGACGTCGCGTTCGCGGGCGGTGAGCGGTTCGACGGCTCGGATTGCGTCGTCGGAAGTTGGGCGGTGGCTGAACTCGGCGATCAGTCGTCGGGTGATCGACGGCGCGATCAAGGCGTCTCCTTCGGCCACTGCGCGTATCGCGGTCATCAGGTGCTCAGGCGGCGAGTCCTTGAGCAGGAAACCGCTGGCCCCGGCGCGCAGCGCGTCGTAGACGTACTGGTCGAGGTCGAACGTGGTGAGGATGATGACCCGGGTGTCGGTGGCGGCGACGATGCGCCGGGTCGCCTCGATGCCGTCCATGACCGGCATCCGGATGTCGAGCAGCGCGACGTCGGCATGCGTCTGGCTGGCGGTCGTCACGGCGACTGCGCCGTCGCCGGCCTCCGCGACCACGCGCACGTCGGGTTCGCCGTCGAGCAGGCGCCGGAATCCGGCTCGGACGAGTGCTTGGTCGTCGGCGATCAGGACCGAGATGCTCATGTGGTCACCGGGAGCGGGATGCGGGCCTGGACGCGGAAGCCGCCGGTCGCCGGGTCGGCTCCGACGTTCAGGCTGCCGCCGTACAGAGCAACGCGCTCACGCATGCCCACCAGCCCATGCCCCCCGCTGGGCAGGACCGCACCTGCCACCCGGGCGCCGTCGTCGAGGACCGTCAGCTCGAGATCGTGCGGTGTGTAGCGAACCGTGGCGGTGACCGAGTGGCCGGGAGCGTGTTTGGCAGCGTTGGTGAGCGATTCCTGCAGGATCCGATAGGCGGCCAGATCGAGTCCGGGTGGCAGCGGATGCGGGTCGCCGTCGACGGTGAGCGTGATGTCGAGCCCGGCGGCGCGGGCGTTCGCGACGAGTTCGGGCAGTTGGGCCAGGCCGGGTTGGGGTTGCAGCGGCGCGTCGCGTTCGCCGCGGCGGAGCACGCCGAGCATCCGTCGCAGCTCGGCCAGCGCCTCACGGCCGGTCGTCTCGATGCTGGCCAGTGTCTGCCCGGCGGTGATCGGGTCGCTGTCGGCGGCGCGCCGTTCGACGGAGGCTTGCAACACCATCAGGCTGACGTCGTGCGAGATGACATCGTGCAGCTCGCGGGCGATCCGCGCCCGTTCTTCGGCGACGGCGCGCTGCGCAGCGGCCTCCTGTTCCGCTTCCAGTGCACGGTTGCGCGCCTGGCTGGACTCCGCGCTGCGCCGGTAGCGGGCCACCGCGAGGCCGACGCCGAACGCGATCAGGAGGGTGATCAGCGGCGGTACGACGTTGTTGGCAGGCGCGCCGTAGGCCAGCAGCGGCAGGGCTGAGGCGATGCCGACCGCGACAACCACCGCGGCCGCCCGCGCCCCGCGCCCGTCGGTGTAGGCGGCCGCGGAGTAGGCGATGATCAGCATCACCACGTACGGCTGGAACGGCGGCTGGTCCGCCCGCAGCCCGTACATGACGTCGACCCACACCGTCCCGATCACCGCCACTGTGATGAACGTGAGCAGCGGATACCTGCGCCGGGCCAGCAACGGCAGGGTGCCTGCGACCATGAACGCTGCGTGGGCGGCCCTCGATCCGGGGAACTTCGTGCCGAGCGCGCCGGTCAGCTCCCAGCTGCCCAGCGCCAGCAGCGCCGCAGTCAGCGCGGCGTCGATCAGCGTCGGGTGCCACCTCAGCCGGCTCACAGATCGAGACCGTAGCCACGCGCGGGTGGGCCCGCATCCGCTTCGGTGGGGAGGCTGCACGCCGCTGATTCCCCCGTACGGCGGAAGGCAAAGGGACCCGTGGGCGAGGCGCGCAGCGCCGCGGCGAACTTAACGTTCGGCGCGTCCGATCCAGCCACTCGACATGGAGCCCCCATGCGTCACAGCGCCACGATCAAAGCAGCGGTCACCGTCGCCGTCATCGGCCTTGCCGCCTTCGTTGTGTCCGGCATCCCACGGTTCAAGAACGCCAAGAGCGGTGACGGCGCCGACTACCTCATGGGAGAAATCGCCTGGGTCACGTTTCTCGTCTGCGCGCTCACGCTGATCGTGCTCGGTCTCTTGGCGGCCGCCCGCATCATCCGCCGCCTTCGATCACCCGCAGCATGACGGCCTCCCTTGTCGCGCGAGGCACGGTTGCCGGGGGACCACGCTGGCCGGGCGCTGTCCCGGACGGCAGAGGCTGTTGTCCCGCGCGGCTCGGGAAAAAGCGGATCCGGTCTATGGGCGGGGTACGCGGCGTGGGAGAACGAAAGCCATGACGATGTACGCGGCCGCGAGCAGCAGGGGAGCCGGCCCGGGAACGGGGAGCACGCTGCCGACGGCCCAGCCGACGACCCACAGGACCAGCAGCCACCGAGGCAGCACGCGGGCGTGCCATGAACCGGCCGCGTAGAGCACGACACCGATCAGGGTGGCCAGGGACGCGAGGACGTAGGTGGGGCCGAAGGAGCCGTTTGTCGCTGCGGCGAGCCCGTACACGAACATCGCGAGGAGCACGACGGCGCCGATGCTCGCGACCGTGATCCCGGCGGTTCCGAGCCGACCGTCGCGACGACCTTGCAGAACGCGCAAAGCCGGGAGCAATGCCAGCAGCGCCAGCATGTACGGGATGCCGTCGGCGGTGAGCCAGTAGTCACCGGCATGGTGGAACTTGCCGTCGTCGGTCGACGTGGCCACGAACAGGTTGATGCCGGCGAGGAGCACGGCCGCGGCCGTGCCGAGGGCGAGGGCGGCCCGGGCGCGGCGCAGCGCGTTGGTTACGTCCGACGGCGCGGTGGTGCGGGCGGCCGGGGCGGTGAGAGTGCTCATGTCCTACCTCCTGGAACGGGTCGGCCCGACGGTAGGAATGCGCGGTGGCGGGGGCGTCCGGTGCGAGGACGATTCGGGTCCGCCGGCCGGCCGATTCGGCGGGCGCTCAGGTCCGCCTTGTGGCGGACTCGGAACCGCTCGCGGCGCAGTAGCGTGCCGGCCATGCGCAGGGTGGCGTTTCGCCTGCCACTGCTGGACGTCGCTGTTGCGGTCGCGCTACTGGCCGTGCGGCTCGTCACGCTGGCCGCCGGGGTCCAGGCGGGCGGCGCGGTGAGCTACGCGCTCGCCCCGCTGTGGACACTGCCGTTCGCCTGGCGCCGGAGTCATCCCCTGGCCGTGGCCGTGCTGGTCGCGGGGGCCAACTTGATCGAGGTCGGTGCCGGCGGCTACCACAACTCGATCATCTTCGTGGTCGCGTACCTGCTCGCGCCGTTCTCGTTGGCGACGAATGCGGGGAATGCCTGGCGTATGGCCGGCGGATTGCTGGCTCTGTTCGTCGCGGGTGGGGTGTCGCAGGCGGCGCAGCCGTCACCGCACGGGTTCACCGGCTGGTCGGGGACACTCGCCGGCGACATCGCGCTGATCCTGGCCCCGTTCTTCGTGGGACTTGCACTGCGGCAGCAGCGATTGCGAGCCGAGGCGTCCGGGCAGCTCGCCGCTCGCCTCGCGCGGGAGAAGGAGGAGCGCGCCCGGACCGCGGTGGCCGAGGAACGGTCACGGATCGCTCGGGAGCTGCACGACGAAGTCGCCCACGCGATGAGCGTGATCGCCGTCCAGGCCGATGCCGCCGAAGGGGCGCTCGCCCACGACCCCGCGCTGGTACGCCGTCCGCTGGTGGCGATTCGCGAGACCGCCCGCGCGTCATTGGAGGACATGCGCCGCGTCGTCGGGGTCCTGCACGGCGCCGACCAGGCGGACCTCGCCCCCGGTCCTGGCCTGGCCCGGGTCGGGCACCTGCTGGACCAGGCACGAGCTGCCGATGTCACAGTGGACCTGCAGGTGCTGGGGGAGCCGGTGCCGCTCCCGCCCGGGCTGGACCTGGCGGCGTACCGCGTCGTGCAGGAGGGGCTGACCAACGTACGCAAGCACTCCGGCGCGCGCCGCGTGGATGTCGTCATCCGCTACGGCCCGCGCGCCATCGGCATCGAGGTGACCGACGACGGCGACGGGTCCGGCGCCGGCGGCGGATCGGGGCACGGCCTGATCGGCGTCCGGGAGCGAGTGGCACTACTGGGCGGCGAGTTCGTCGCCGGTCCCCGCGCCCGGGGCTTCGCGCTGCGCGTGACCCTGCCGCTGACGTGATCCGCGTCCTGCTGGCCGACGACCAGGAGCTGGTCCGCTCCGGGTTCCGGCTGATCCTCGAACTGGCCGACGGGATCGAGGTCATCGGCGAGGCGGCGGACGGACGGGAGGCCGTACTCCTGGCCCGGCAACAGGCGCCCGACGTGGTGCTGATGGACATTCGCATGCCCGTGCTGGACGGGATCGAAGCGACCCGGCGGCTGCGACAGGCCGGTGGTCGGACGCGGGTGCTCGTGCTGACCACGTTCGACCTCGACGAATACGTCTACGCCGCCCTCCGCGCGGGCGCGAGTGGCTTTCTGCTCAAGGACGCGCCCCGCGACCAGCTCGTCACGGCAGTGCGGACGGTCGCCCGCGGCGAGTCCCTTCTCGCCCCCGCCGTCACCCGGCGACTGATCGAGCGTTTCGTGAGCCGCCCCTCGCCGACGGATGCGGCGCCGGCACTGGACGCGCTGACCATTCGCGAGGGGGAGGTCCTGCGGCTGCTCGCGCGCGGGCTGTCCAACGCGGAGATCGCCGCGCAGCTGTTCGTCGGCGAGGCAACCGTCAAGACCCACGTGGCCCGCATCCTGCGCAAGCTAGACCTGCGCGACCGGGTCCAGGCCGTCGTCTTCGCGTACGAAAGCGGCACCGTCGAACCCGGTGCCGCCCCTACGACGTGAATCGAGAACCGTCAGATCACCCCGTGCGCCAGTCACATTGTCAGCGGGACGCGAGGAAGCCGGCATCTTCCGGCCCGGTACCAGGCTGGACGAGTCCGGTCTCGTACGCGGCGACCACCGCCTGCACGCGGTCACGGAGTCCCAGTTTGGCGAGCAGGTGACCGACATGGGTCTTGACCGTTCCGGTACTGACGAACAGCACGTCGGCGATCTCAGCGTTCGACAATCCCTGCGCCACGAGCCGTAGCACCTCTCGTTCTCGTTCACTCAAGGTGGCGAGCCGGGCGTCATGGCCGGGGCGTGGAGTGTGAATGAAGCCTTCGATGAGTCTCCGGGTGAGGGAGGGTGCCAGCAGCGCGTCGCCGCCGTGCACAGCCAGCACCGCTGCCACCAGGTCCTCGGGGCTCACCGTCTTGAGCAGAAACCCACTGGCACCGGCACGGAACGCGTCGTACACATGCTCGTCCAGGTCGAACGTGGTCAGCATCAACACGCGGCACGGGCTGCCCGACGAGGTGATCCGCCGGGTCGCCTCGATGCCGTCGAGTTCCGGCATCCGCACGTCGAGCAGCGCCAGGTCCGGATGGACCGTCGCAACCAGCTCGATCGCGTCTCGGCCGGAACCGCCCTGACCGACGACGTCAATGTGAGGGTGCGCGGACAGGATCGCGGCAAAGCCGCCGCGCACGAGCGCCTGGTCGTCGACGACGACTACCCGGACCACGTCGGCACCTCGGGGGAAAGAGGCAGCCGGGCCTCGACCAGGAAGCCGCCGGCCGGATCCGGCGCGGCGCGCAGAGTCCCACCGTAGAGCTGCGCGCGTTCGCGCATGCCGGCGAGTCCGTGACCGAGACGTACTTCCTCAGCGGAACCGAGGCCGAGATCCCGTATCCGGATATGCAGGCACCCTTCGGCGCAGCACACCGACACGACCGCCGGTGCGTGCGCGTGTTTGAGCACGTTGGTGAGCGCCTCCTGGACGATCCGGTACGCAGCCAGATCAAGGCCCGCGTCCAGGGGTGGCAGGTCGCTCAACGACAGCTCGACGTCGATCCCGGCGACGCGGGTGCGCTCCGCCAGTGCTGGCAGGTCGGCAAGGCCGGGCTGCGGGTCGCGGCCGACGCCCTCGTGCCCCCGTAGCAGCGCCAACAGGCGCTGCAGCTCGCCGACGGACGTCCGCGCGGCCGACTCGATCTGTTGTAGTGCGGCGCGTGCCGCGTCGGGGTCCTCGCTGAGCATGATCCGGGCCGCGCCCGCCTGCACGCCCATCAGGCTGACGCTGTGCGCTATCACGTCGTGAAGCTCGCGAGCGATGCGACCGCGCTCCTCGTCGGCCGCCCGACGCGCCCACATCTCCCGTTCGGCCAACAACGCTCGCGCCTGGTCCACGTTGCGATCTGCCTGGCGGGTCCGGTACCACACCACGTCCCCGGCGAGCCAGCTGCCGAGGGCGACGAAGGCACCGAACAGCACCTCGCCACTCACGCGTTCGGCCGGCACGCGCAGGTACATCACCGCCTCGACCGCACCGACACCGAGCAGCGAGGCCGCGCGCCAGTGCGCCGGCGCGTACACGGCGGTGGAGTAGTTCGCGACGAGCAGTGGCAGCAGGCCGGTCAGGAACGGCACCTGCGGTGCGACGGCCAGCAGCTGCGTCATCAGCGCCGCGCACAGCACGGCGGTCACCACGAGCGGCCGTGACCTTCGCCAGGCCAGCGGCGCCGTGCAGGCCGCCACGATCACTGCCCGCGCGAGCTCGTGACCATGCGCCAGCCCGCCCACGCCGCCATCGCTCCAGCCGAACCACACCTGACTCTGGCCGGCCGCCAGCAGCGCGCCTGCCAGCGCCGCGTCGATCGCCACCACCCGGCGCACTCGCACGGCCGGAACGGTACGTCGCAGTACACCCTCGCCGCATCCGTCGAACGGCAGAGGTGCCTCGGCCGTACGGACGACGCCGCCGTCGCAGCCTTTCTGTCCTTGCGCACGGGCGAGCCACGCCTCCGACAGATGACAGCAGGCGGCCGGCGGCCTCACCGTCACGACGTACGAAAACTCTCGGGCTGGAGGAGCTTATGGCTGTGTCGTCGTCGGAAGGTTGGGAGCGGTACGTGCCGCTCGCCGGCGTGGTCTTCGCCGTATTGATGGTCCTGAGCGCGATCGCCTTCCCCATGCCGCCCGGCGGAGACGCCGCGGCAGCTGCACATCCGTCTTGGCTCACCACTCACCACGACGCGGTCATCGCCCAGAGCTACCTGCGCGGCATGGCGGCGGTCGCACTGCTCGTCTTGATCGCCGCGTTGGCCGCCGCCGTCCGGCGCGTGCGGGGGTCTTCGGTCATGGCGGATGCGGTGCTGGTCGCCGGGGCGTTGGAAGCAGGTCTGCTGCTGCTCGCGCAGGGCGTCGGGCTGGCGACGGCGCTGCTCGCCCGCGATGGGGCGACCGCCGACACGGTGCGAGCGCTAGCCCCCCTTCAGGACGCCTGCCTCGACATCGCCGCGCTGCCTGGTGTGGTGGTGTTCGGCGCCGCCGGCCTGGCTGCCATACGTACCAAGGTGTTGCCCCGCTGGCTCGGCGTCCTGTCGCTGGTCGGCGCCCCCGTCGCGCTCACCGACGCCCTGAGCTACGACGGGGGACCACTCGCGTCCATCGGCCTGCTGGGACTGCTGTACTCCATCGGTTGGGCCCTCCTCGTGGGTGTTCGACTCCCGCTGCAACCGGTCGTCGACGACAACACACTCCAACTCCCGGACCAGGACCGGACCATGGGCAACCAGCCGTCAAATGGTTGCGGCACAGGCGCGCTCGTTACTGACCAGGCTTAGGTATCCCACGTGGCACTGCCCGGCTTAGCAGCGAGCAGCGATGGTGGTGACGCGAAGAGGCGTCAGAGGGTCCGCCGGTGGCGCATCGCTAGTGGACCACCTCGGCGTCGACGTCACGGACGAGGTCGAGGAGGCGGCCGATCTGCTCGAGCTGGCGGTCGAGAGGGTGGTCGCGATCCGCCCGTTCCACGCCGCCTCGGACGCCGACGCGCAGGGTCGTGACACCGGCATCTCGGTAGGCGCGCAGCCGGTCCCGGACCATCTCGTCGGTGCCGAGGAGATTGGTGCGCAACCCCAGGTCGGCCGGGACACGGTCGCGGGCCGCCTGGCGGTCCCCGGCGAGCCACAGTCGCTGGACGGCGCGGACGTCGTCGCCGTACCCCTGCCGCTCGAATGCGGCGTTGTAGAAGTTGGTGGTCGGAGAGCCCATCGCGCCGAAGGTGAAGGCGTAGCCGGCGGCGTGTCGGCGCGCCGCTTCCTCGACGTCGTCGGTGAACTCGAGCCCGACGGACACGGTGAGATCCAGGTCGCCGAGGTCACGGCCGGCACGAGCCGCTCCCTCGCGGATGGGGTCGAAGAACACGTCCGCGGACTCCGGCAGGAACGACGTGCCGATCCAGCCGTCCGCCAGCTCACCGGTCAGCCGCAGGTTCGCCGGGCCCAGTGAGGCGACGTAGATCGGGACGTGCGCCGGGGGCAGCTGCGAGCGGATGCTGCGCCCTTCGCCACCGGGAAGCGGCAGGGTGTAGACCTCACCGTCGTACGCGAGCCGCTTTCCCGCAGTCGCCGCGCGAATGATCTCGATCGTCTCCCGGGTACGGCGGACCGGACGGTCGAAGCGGACGCCGTGCCAGCCCTCCATGACCTGAGGACCGCTGGTTCCTACCCCGAGGACGAACCTGCCCCCCGACAACGCCTGCAGGGACAGCGCGGACATCGCCAGCATCGCCGGCGTACGCGCCCCGAGCTGCACGATGCCGGTCCCGAGCCGGATCGACGAGGTGACCGCCGCCAGGTAGCCCAGCGGCGTCAGCGCGTCCGCCGCCCAGAACTCCGGCACCCACACGGACTCGACTCCCAGCGACTCCGCCTGCCGGACGAGCTCGACCCCGTCCGCGTCCAGCGGGACGGTCGCGATACCCACGCGCAGACTCATAGACCCTCCTCGGTGAGCCGCTTGATGCCGTCCACGGTGGCCTGCATGTTCTCCGTCAGGTCGCGGATCCGCCGGCGCAGCACCCGGTCCTCCTTGTCCGGATGTTGCGCGATGGCCGCGGTCAGGCCGGACGGTCCCGGCCCGACTCCCAGCAGAAACCGGAGCCTCGTCCCGGTCCCATTCGCCGTCAGTTCGAAACGCCAGCGCGCCCCGGGGTTGTCGGGATCGGACGTACGCCAGCCGAACGCCCGCGGCTCATCCCAGGCGTCGACGAAACACGGGATCGTCCACTCGCCGAGGAACTCGTTGCGGTTGCGACCGTGGAAGACCGCGCCGACACCCCGCGTGTCCCCCTCCCACGTGGCGCCGAGGAACTCCCCGGAGAACCGCGCCGGCACGTCCACATCGGTCACCAGGCGCCACACGGCCTCCGGCGGCGCGTTGACAAACACCTCGACAACAGCACCCGGCCCGTCGACGAAACGCAGCAGGTCCACCGGCAGGTCAGCGCCCTGCGCGCGTACGGCGTCTTCCGTCGAATCCATGATGAAGCCGAGGTTAGACGGTGCATCCTGAGCGCAATGCGCGCACAGACGTTGCTGAGTAGCGGGTCCGCGTCAGCGCCGGGGTGCCAGCACGAAGGACTGACCGAACGGAAGAAGCGGTGTCAGCGCAGAACCGGGTGACGCCCTCGGGCGATCTCGTCGCGATCCCTCTGCGGGGGGCATGGACGGGCAACCGAGGAATCCTGCACGAGGGTCGGCGGATCGTGCGGTTTCACGGCGGCAACCTCTGGATCATCTGCGCGTTGCAGTTCCACGGCCGCTGGCACGAGCAGTGGCGCCCGCACCACCTGACCTGGCTGTACTTCCACGACGAGGCGGTCGGCTTCGCCGCTGGACATCGGCCGTGCGGCGAGTGCCGCCGCCGCGCCTACCTGGCCTACCGGGACGCCTGGGCGGACGCGATGGGGTTGGCGGCGCCGTCGGCGCGGCAGATGAACCGTCAGTTGCACGATGAGCGGCTCGTGTCGCGAACCCGTACGCGCCGGGTGCACGCCCTGGCGTGGCGGGGTCTCCCCGACGGCGCGTTCGTCCGGGCAGAGGACGGTCCGGCGGTAGTCGTCGACGACCATCTGGCGGTCTGGACCACGACCGGCTACGGCGCCCGGCTCCCGCGCCCCCGAAACGGCCGGGCGCAGGTCCTCACACCGCCGTCGTCGGTCGCGGTGCTTCGCGCCGGATACCCGATCCAGATCGACGACGGGGCCCGTTAGGCCGTGGGGTCCGGACCGACCCCGCTCGCGGGTGAAGAGATGAGCGGGCGCTGTCGTAGCCGGCAGTTATGGTCCGCGCATGATGCGGGTGTCGGTACGGGGCGCCGAGACTGCCCTGTGGCAGTCGGGAACCGGTGACCGGGATGTCGTGTTCGTGCACGGATTCCAGAACGACCACTCGGTCTGGCAGCCGCTCGTCGAACGCCTGGACGGGCGGCGTTTCCGCTTCACGACCCTCGACCTGCTCGGGTGCGGCGCGAGTGACCGGCCGCCGTCGTGGGAGCGCTGCACCATCGAGGAGTACGCCGCTGACCTCGCCGCCATCTGCGACGAGCTCGGCCTGGAGCGGCCCGTCGCGGTCGGCCACAGCCTCGGCGCGGCGATCGCGCTGGCGGCGGCGCTCGCCGAGCCCGGCCGGTTCGGCGGCCTGGTCCTGATCGCGCCGGCCTCGACGAGCGGCCTGGACTTCCTGCCCGACGAGGCGAGCTTCGAGGCACTGGCCCACCCCACCCCCGAGCAGCAGCACGCGCTGGCCCGGGCGGCGTTCCGCCGCCCACCCGGCGAGCGCGAGCTCGCCGACCTCGACCGGATCATCGATCAGGCGTCGCCGCTGCACATCGAGGGTGCCGCCCGCTCGATGCGGACGTTCACGCCGCAGGTCGACCTGGCCGCTCTGCAGGTGCCGTCCCTGCTCGTCTGCGGCGACCGCGACCGGCACGTCCCGCTGCGCAACCATCTGGCGACCCAACAGGCCATCCGGCGGTGCGGGCTCCAGGTCTACTTCGACGTCGGCCACGTGCCGTTCGTCGAGGTGGCCGACCAGTGCGCGGCCGACGTCGGGCGGTTCCTCGCAGCCCTCGACTGACCGCCCCGACAGCACGGCCGGCGGGTCGCCACCAGGCACTAGGCTGCCCACGTGCTCGCCGTGCTGTGTCCGGGCCAGGGCTCCCAGCGCCCGGGCCAGCTGGCGCCGTGGCTGGAGGCCCCCGGCGCCGCCGATCTCCTGGCGGCCTGGTCCGAGGTCGCCCGCCTCGACCTCGTCCGCGCCGGCACGACCGCCTCCGCCGACGAGATCCGTGCCACCGAGGTGACCCAGCCCCTGCTCGCCGCGACGGCGTTGCTGGCGGCGCGGGGCATCCAGGCGGACGTCCTGACGGGCCACTCGGTCGGCGGCTGGGCGGCGGCAGCGATCGCCGGTGTGATCAGCGACGAGGACTGCGTGCGACTCGTGGCCGCACGCGGCCGCGCGGTGGCCGAGTGCTGCGACGGCACCACCGGGATGAGCGCGGTCCTCGGCGGCGCCCCGGACGTCGTGCTCGCCGCCATCGAGTCGGCGGGCCTCACGGCGGCCAACGTCAACGGCGGTGGACAGGTCGTGGCCGCCGGCGACCTCGACCGGCTCGCGGCCCTGGAGATCCCCGGCGCCCGCGTCCGTTCCGTCCCCGTCGCCGGCGCGTTCCACACGACGGCGATGGGTCCGGCCGTCGAGGCGCTCGCCGGGGCCGCGACCGGCGTCGCGGCCGCCGACCCGACGACGACTCTCGTCTCCGACGCCGACGGCACCGTGGTCACCGACGGACCCGCGCATCTGCGCGCACTCGTCGACGGCACCGCCCGGCCGGTCCGCTTCGACCTTGTGTGGCAGCGGCTCGCCGACCTCGGAGTGGACACGATCGTGGAGCTGGCACCGGCCGGCGTCCTCGCCGGGCTGGCCAAGCGCGTCCTGCCCGGCGTACGGATCGTCAAGGCCGAGTCCCCGGCAGACCTCGCGGCAATCTGATCGGGCTTCGTGAAAGCCCCTGAGACGACGGAGAAGACATGACCGACGAAGAGATCCGCACCGCGCTGGCGGAGATCGTGCAGGAGGTCAGTGGTGTCGAGGCCTCGCGCGTCCAGATGGACGCGGCGTTCGCCGCGGACCTCGACCTCGACTCGCTGACGATGGTGGAGGTCGTCGTCGCAGCCGAGGAGCGCTTCGACGTCCGCATCCCTGACGACGACGCGGGCGACCTCGTCACGGTGGCCGACGCCGTCGCCTACGTGCAGAACGTGAGCGCGTGACCGCTGTCGCGATCACCGGCCTCGGTGCGACGAGCCCGGTCGGAGGCACCGCCGAGGACACCTGGGCGGGCGTCCTCGCCGGCGCCTCGGGCACCTCGCTCCTGGATGGCCCCGAGTGGGAGCAGATCCCGGTACGGCTCGCCGCGCCCGCCGCGGTCGACCCGCTGGAGGTCCTCGACCGCGTCCAGGCGCGCCGCCTGGACCGTTGCCAGCAGCTCGCAGTGGTCGCCGGTCGAGAGGCCTGGGCCGACGCCGGGACCCCCGACGTGGACCCGGAGCGGCTCGCCGTCGTCGTCGGCTCGGGCATCGGAGGGGTCGCGACCACCCTCGACGCCGACCGCACGCTCCGCGAGCGCGGCGCGCGCCGCGTCGGTCCGCTCGTCGTCACGATGCAGCTGCCCGACGGACCTGCCGTGGCGGTCGGGTTGGAGCTCGGCGCGAAGGCGGGCGTGCACACGCCGGTGAGCGCGTGCGCGACCGGCGCCGAGGCCATCGCGCAGGCAGCCGACATCATTCGACTGGGTCGCGCCGATGTCGTCGTCTGCGGTGGCGCCGAGGCGGCGGTGCTCCCGCTGCCGATCGCCGCGTTCGCCGCGATGCGCGCGCTGTCCACCCGCGAGCAGGACCCGGCGGGTGCATCCCGTCCGTACGACAAGGGCCGCGACGGCTTCGTCCTGGGCGAGGGTGCGGGCATCGTGGTTCTCGAGTCGGTCGAGCACGCACAGGCGCGCGGCGCGCGCATCCGTGGCCTTCTCCTGGGTGCGGGCATCACCTCCGACGCGCACCACGTCGCCGCGCCCGACCCCACCGGTGACGGCGCGGCGCGCGCCGTCACGGCTGCGCTGCGTGACGCCGGTGTCGGCGCGGCGGACGTCGTCCACGTCAACGCGCACGCCACGAGTACGCCGCTCGGCGACGTCGCCGAGATCCTCGCGCTCCGTACCGCCCTCGGCGCCGACCTCGACCACGTCGCCGTCAGCGCGACCAAGGCATCCACCGGCCATCTGCTCGGCGCCGCCGGGGCGGTCGAGGCGGTCCTCACCGTCCAGGCGCTGACGCAACGCACGGCGCCGCCGAACCGCAACCTCGACGACCTCGACGACGACGTGGGTCTGGATGTCGTGGGCAAGCAGCCGCGCCCGTTCGGGCCGGGCGTCGCAGTCTCGAACAGCTTCGGCTTCGGCGGTCACAACGTGGCACTGGTCTTCGGAGCGGCGCCGTCGTGAGCCGTTCCTGCCTGGTCACCGGCGGGAGCCGGGGCATCGGCCGCGCCGTCGCCGAACGGCTCGCGGCGCGCGGCGACCGCGTGACCGTCGTCTCCCGGAAGGGCGATGCGCCCGACGGTATGCACGGAATCGCCTGCGACGTCAGGGATGTCGAGCAGATCAAGGCCGCCGTCGCCGAGGCCACCGACCGTAACGGCCCGACCGAAGTGCTCGTGTCCAACGCCGGCGTGTCGATCGACCGGCTGCTGCTGCGACTGCCCGACGACGAGCTGCGCGAGCAGCTGGAGACGAACCTCCTCGCCGCAGTGCGGTTCACGACGGCGGTGTCGCCGGGCATGGCTCGCGGACGATGGGGCCGGCTGATCTACATGTCCAGCGTCGTCGCGGCCACCGGCAGCGCAGGCCAGGTCGCCTACGCCACCAGCAAGGCGGGCCTCGTCGGCCTCGCTCGTTCCGTCGCGCGCGAACTGGCGCCGCGCAACGTCACCGCGAACGTGGTCGCGCCCGGACCGATCGCCACCGACATGATCGCGGCGCTCCCGGCGGAACGTCAGGCCGCCATCACCGCGGCCGTTCCGCTCCAGCGTTTCGGCGAGCCCGACGAGGTCGCCGCGCTCGTGGCATTCCTTGCCGGCGAGGAGTCGTCGTTCATCACCGGGGCGGTCGTGCCGATCGACGGCGGCCTCGGCGCCGGCCACTGACCGGGGGGAGACCTATGGACCTGCTGGCCGGCAAGCGGCTCGTCATCACCGGCGTGCTGACCGAGGCGTCGATCGCGTTCGCCGTCGCCCGGCTCGCGCAGCAGGAGGGCGCCCAGGTCGTGCTCACCTCGATGCCGCGCACGGTCCGGCTCACGCAGCGGATCAGCAAGCGGCTCCCCGCCGAGGCGCCGGTCCTGCCGTTGGACGTCGCGTCGGAGGACGATCTCGCGGCGCTGGGAGGCCTGGTACGAGGGGAGATCGGCGGTGTCGACGGCATCCTTCACGCCATCGGATTCGCGCCGGCGACCGCCACCGGTGGCAACTTCATGACCGCGCCCTGGACAGACGTGGCCACAGCACTGCAGATCTCGACCTACTCGCTCGTCTCACTCACCCGCGCGTTGCAGCCTCTGCTGGCCCCCGCTGCAGCCGTCGTCGGTCTCGACTTCGACGCGACGGTGGCCTGGCCGGCGTACGACTGGATGGGCGTGGCCAAGGCGGGCCTGGAGTCGGCCGCCCGTTATCTCGCCCGCGAGCTCGGTCCGGACGGCATCAGGGTCAACCTCGTGTCGGCCGGGCCGCTGCGCACCACTGCCGCACGCGCGATCGACGGCTTCGACGGGTTCGAGCAGGTGTGGGCCGACAGGGCGCCGCTCGGCTGGGATGTCCGTGACACCGAACCGGCGGCGCGCGCGTGCGTCGCGCTGCTCTCGCCGTGGTTTCCCGCCACCACCGGCGAGATCGTGCACGTCGACGGCGG
>DASVGV010000036.1:0-3544 GCA_036379355.1 Mycobacteriales bacterium
GACGGCCCGGCGCAGGATCTGCTCGCCGAGGCCGGGGACGCGCTGTACGGCGACGAGCGCGGTGTCGCCGATGTACGGCAACGTGAACGGCAGCGCCGCGCGGACCGGCCACGCGTCGGTGTGCAGCACCGGGCTCAACAACGCGAGCCCGCGGACCCGCTCGGGCGCGAGGCCCGCCATCAGGGCCGCGATCGTGCCGCCGATGTCGTGGCCGGCGACGAGGACGTCGTCCACGCCGAGGTGGTCGAGCAGGGCGAGCATCGTCTGCGCCTGCTGGTTCAGCCCGTACGCAGCCCGGTCGTGCGGGCTCTCGCTGTCGCCGAGGCCGACCAGGTCGGGGACGACGCACCGGAACCGGTGCTCGAGACCGCGGACGACGTCGTGCCAGAGATAGCCGGTGGTCGGGACACCGTGGAGGAACAGCACCGTCGGCGTGGTCGCCTTGCCGCGGTCGATCACATGGAGGCGCACGCCGCGCACGGCGATGTCGGACCCGACCAGCGGGTGGCGGTCGTGCATGGCGGCGACGCTAGCCCGGTCTGCCAGGATCCGGGGTATGGCGCTGGTGTCCCTCGACGACGTACGCGCCGCCCGCCTCCTGCTGGAGGGCGTGGCCCGGCAGACGCCGCTCGAAGGCTCGCGCGTCCTGTCCGAGCGGGTCGGCGGCCCGGTCCTGCTCAAGTGCGAGAACCTCCAGCGGACCGGCTCGTTCAAGATCCGCGGCGCGTACGTGCGGATCGCCCGCCTCGACCCGGACGTGCGGGCGCGCGGCGTGGTCGCGGCCTCCGCGGGCAACCACGCGCAGGGCGTGGCACTCGCCGCGCAGCTGCTCGGCTGCGCGGCGACGATCTTCATGCCGGTCGGCGCGCCGCTGCCGAAGATCGAGGCGACGAGCGCGTACGGCGCCGCCGTGCGCCTGGAGGGCCTGACCGTCGACGAGACGCTGCGCATCGCCCAGCAGTACGCCGAGGCCACCGGCGCCACCTTCATCCACCCGTTCGACCACCCGGACGTGATCGCCGGCCAGGGCACGGTCGGGCTGGAGGTCCTCGAGCAGTGCCCGGACGTCCGGACCGTCGTCGTCAGCACCGGGGGCGGCGGGATCGTCAGCGGTGTCGCGGTCGCCGTGAAGGCGCTGCGACCCGACGTCGAGGTGGTCGCCGCCCAGGCCGCGGGCGCGGCGGCCTGGCCGCCGTCACTGGCCGCCGGCGGTCCGATCGCGATCGACCGGATGCGGACGATGGCCGACGGCATCGCCGTCGGCCGGCCCGGCGGGATCACGTACGAGCACGTCTCGTCGCTGGTCGACCGGGTCGTCACCGTCTCCGACGAGGAGCTCTCCCGGGCGCTGGTACTGATGCTGGAGCGGGCGAAGCTGGTCGTCGAGCCCGCCGGCGCCGCCGGGGTCGCCGCGCTGATGTCCGCGCCGGACGCCTTCGAGCCACCGGTGGTCGCCGTCGTCACCGGCGGCAACATCGACCCGCTCTTGCTCGGCAAGGTGATCCGGCACGGTCTGGTCGCGGCCGGGCGCTATCCCCGGCTCCGGGTACGGGTGCCGGACAACCCCGGTTCGCTGGCGCGGCTCCTGGACGTGCTGGCGGCGACGGCGGCGAACGTCCTGGACGTCGAGCACCTGCGTACCGAGTCGGAGCTGTCCCTGGAGGACGTGGAGATCGCCCTCCAGCTCGAGACCCGCGGGCACGAGCACTCCGCCGAGGTCGTCCGCGCGCTGAAGTCCCGCGGCTACACCGTCAACGGCTGAGCGCGGCGGCGCGGCGTTCAGCCGTGCCAGGGCTCCACGGCGACGATCTCGACAGTCATCGTCTTTCCGGTGGGGGTCTCGTACGACACCGACTCGCCGGCGCCGTGGCCGACGCAGGCCGCGCCGAGCGGCGACTGCGGCGAGTAGACCTCGAGGTCGCCGCCCGCGCCCTCGCGCGACCCGAGCAGGAACTTCTCGGTGTCCTTGTCCCCGGCGAACCGGACGGTCAGGACCATGCCGGCCGCGGCCTTCCCGCCGGTGTCCGGTGCCTCGCCGACCTTCGCCTCGCGCAGCAGCTCGGTCAGCTGCCGGATGCGCGACTCCATCTTGCCCTGCTCGTCCTTGGCGGCGTGGTAGCCGCCGTTCTCCTTGAGGTCGCCCTCCGCGCGCGCCGTCTCGATCTTCGCCACGATCTCCTCGCGCCCCGGCCCGGTGAGGTATTCGAGCTCGGCCGTCAACCGGTCGAAGTCGGCCCGGGTGAGCCAGGTCTCCTGCGGGGTCGTCGTCTCGGTCACGGGTACTCACTTCCGTCCGGGTGGCGTCTGTCGGCGTGCGTGGACACCACGGCCGGGCAGGCCGCGGTGTCGCGGAGCAGAAAACGCTACACGCTTGCCCGGGCGTGCCGGACCCGCGTGCTAGACGTGCAGCAGGTGGCAGCGGTCGATGATCGCGGTGACGCCCTGCCCCGACGTCGGGATCACCAGCTGCTTCCGCGTCGTCGTCACATTGTTGGCCGTCGGGCCGATCGTGTCGATGACGGACCCGACCTTGTCGTGGTTCTCGTCCTGCACCTCGATCTCGCACTCGGACGTCGACCGCGGGTTCTTGGTGACCTCGTACGACACCGTGAACGCCCTGGGGTTGTCCGCGCGGAAGCCGCCCAGGACGGTCGCGGTCACGTCGTTGCTGGAGTGGCCGACGACCGACACGACGATCGCGGCCACGATGCCGGCCGCGACGAGCAGCACGAGCCAGACGGCGGCAGGGACGTGCTTTGCTCGGGCGGCGAGCTCCTCGCCGGGCAGCGTCCGGCCCACGCGCTCGGCCACCTGACCTCCGTCGGTGCGGGCAGCCCGGCGGCGGTGCCGTCCGTGGCTGACGGGATGGGATGGGGACAGCTCCTGCGAGAATGATGCCCATGTCCTCGCCGCTGCGCCTGATGGCCGTCCACGCGCACCCCGACGACGAGTCGAGCAAGGGTGCGGCCACGATGGCCAAGTACGTCCGTGACGGTGTGGACGTGCTGGTGGTGACGTGCACCGGCGGGGAGCGCGGCGACGTGCTGAACCCGCAGATGGCTGCGGTCGAGCCGGCCGACATGCCGGCGCTGCGGATCCGGGAGATGGCGGCCGCCGCCGAGATCCTCGGGGTGCGCCATCACTGGCTCGGGTTCGTCGACTCCGGGCTGCCGCAGGGCGACCCGCTGCCGCCGCTTCCCGACGGCTGCTTCGCCACGGTTCCGCTGGAGGAGTCGGGCCCGTCGCTGGTCGCGTTGATCCGCGAGCAGCGACCGCAGGTGATGACGACGTACGACGAGCAGGGCGGCTATCCGCACCCGGACCACATCCGTACCCACGAGATCTCGATGTGGGCGCTGGACAAGGCGGCCGACCCGGACTTCCGGCCTGACCTGGGGCCGGCCTGGCAGGTCGCCAAGGTCTACTACCACCTGACGTTCACCAAGGACCGGCTGGTCGCGCTCGACGAGGCGGCTCGGCGGGCGGGGCTCGAGTCGCCGTACGCCGAGTGGCTCGCGCGGTGGGAGGACCGGCCGGACGAGCC
>DASVGV010000037.1:0-3388 GCA_036379355.1 Mycobacteriales bacterium
CAGGGGTACTACATGGGTCGCCCTGGGCCCGGCGAGTTGCTTCGCTCTGATCCTGTCGACACGAAGAAGAGCCCGGAGGCGCTGGGCGCTCCGGGCTCTCCTTGATTTCACTTAAGGTTCCTCGATCGACTGCCGAGAAACCAACTGGAGTCTCAGCCCCAGCCAGCGGCGAACGACATGAAGGCCTCCTCACGGGTCTTCAGTGCTGGTACGCGGTTGCCGCCACGTATCAGCAGTGTGCAGGGAAACACGACAGCGGCCTCGTCCTGTTGGGGAACACAGGGCGGGGTCGTTGCCGTGCTGCCAGGGTGAGGCCTATGCGCGAATAGCGCAACTGGCCGAGCGGCAAATGACCCAGAGTGACTATTAAGTCGCGGGGTCGGTTGCTCCCGATCCGAGCACGAGAAGCCCGTCGCCTATGGGCAGCAGCGCCGGTACGAGCGACTCGTCCGTCTTGACCGATTCGAGCAGGTCGCGAACCGCAATCGCCTCCGCGTCGCGGATGACGACATCGACGCCGCGGCCGCCCCGAAGGACGCCGACGACGACCACGACACCGCCGGGACGCAGCAACCGCCAGGCCTGCTCCAGCTGTCCCGCGTAGTCCTGCGGAGCCGCGTCGAGAACGACCAGGTCGTACGCGTGATCGGCCAGGCGCGGCAGCACCGCCAGCGCGTCGCCGGTGATGAGCCGGGCACGGGCGGCCGGGACACCGGCCTCGGAGAACGCCGTCCGGGCCAGCCGCTGGTGCTCGGACTCGATGTCCACCGACGTGAGCGCGCCGTCCGGCCGCATGCCCCGCAGCAGCCAGAGGCCCGACACCCCGGTGCCGGTGCCGGTCTCGACGACGGCCTTCGCGTTGACCTGCGCGGCGAGGAACGCCAGCAGCGAGCCGGCGGCCGGGCTGACCGCACCGATGCCCACCTCGCCGGCGCGGGCGCGGGCAGCCACGAGCGGGGCGTCCTCGGCGAGCCACGACGAGGCGAAGGCGTTGGCGTCCATGAGCGCCGACCCTAGCCGCCGGGATTGGTGCCCGGAGCGTCCTGCTTCTCAGCAGGCGTTCAGCGGGCGTTGGGCCGATCACGGGGTGCTGCCGGGCACGATGACCGGACCCGAGGTAGGAAGGACCGCCGTGCTCTCCCGTACCCGCCCCGCCGCGCCCGCGACGGTGGCCGACTCCGGCTGGACGCCCCCCACGTGGGAGCAGGTCGTCGAGCAGAACGCCCCCCGCGTCTACCGGCTGGCGTATCGGCTGACCGGCAACCAGCAGGATGCCGAGGACCTCACCCAGGAGACGTTCATCCGCGTCTTCCGCAACCTCGACCGGTACGAGCCGGGCACGTTCGAGGGGTGGCTGCACCGGATCACGACGAACCTGTTCCTCGACGGCGCGCGCCGTCGGCAGCGGATCAGGTTCGTGCCGCTGCCCGACGATGCGGAGCGGCTCGTCGGCCGCGAGTCCTCGCCGGAGGGCACCGTGCTCGACCGTGGCTTCGCCGCCGACGTCGAGGCGGCTCTGCTGGCCCTCCCGCCGGACTTCCGGGTGGCGGTCGTCCTGGCCGACGTCGAGCAGATGTCCTACGAGGAGATCGCCGAGACGCTGGGCGTGAAGATCGGGACGGTACGCAGCCGGATCCACCGCGGTCGCGCCCAGTTGCGCGCCGCGCTCGCCGGCCGTGCGCCGGCCGGTGCGCGCCGCCGCCGCCGTGGCCTCGCGGAGCCGGCACTCGGCGCCTGACCGCCACACGAGGCGGTGGCGAGCGCGGCGCATCGAGGCGTGCGACACCGCCGTTTGTGAGGACGCGGCGCGGGTCGGGATGCCGAGCGTCGAGGATCGGGTGAGGATGACTCCATGACGCACCCGCCGGAGGACCCTGGGCCGCGGCCTCCATGGGGATACCCGGACGACGCCGGGCAGCCGCCGTACTACTCGCCGTGGGCCGCGCCGTACCCACCGGCGTACGACGGGAGCAGGCTCCCGTCGGAGCAGCCGGTGCGCAGCTCCCGCCTGGTCGCGGCGATCGCCGTGGGCATCGTCTCGGCCGCCGTGATCGGCGGTGGCGTCGGGGCCCTGGCCGGGCACCGCGAGGCGAGCCGTTCGGCGGTGGCACCGTCCGTCGCCGACCTCACCATCCCGCAGGCCGTGTTGCCGGTGACGGGGCCGACACTGCCGCCCGCCCAGGCGCCGGGATCGGTCGCCGCGATCGCCGCCGCGGTCGTACCGAGCGTGGTCACGATCAACGTCCGCAACGACGTCGAGCAGGCGACCGGGTCCGGCGTCGTGCTGCGCGCCGACGGCTACATCGTCACCAACAACCACGTGGTGGCTCCCGCGCTCTCCGACGGCGGCCGGCTCACCGTCGATCTGTCGGCGACCGACACCGGCATCCCGGCCCAGATCGTGGGCCGTAGCCCCAGCGACGACCTCGCGGTCATCAAGATCGCTCGTACGGGGCTGCGCGCGGCTCGGCTCGGGCATTCCTCGAGCCTGCAGGTCGGCGACGAGGTGGTCGCCATCGGCGCTCCGCTCGGCCTGTCCGGAAGCGTCAGCGAGGGCATCGTGAGCGCGCTCAACCGCAACGTGGACGTCCCCGAGGAGGGTTCCACCCAGAAGGCCACGGTCCTGGGGAACGCCATCCAGACCGACGCGGCGATCAACCCGGGCAACAGCGGTGGCGCCCTCGTCGACGCCGGCGGCCGGCTGATCGGCATCTCGGTGGAATTCCTCGCTGACAGGGCCCGCGCGCTGCAGGCGCCGAACGAGTTGGCGATCGCCCCCGACCTCGCCGAGCGCAAGGCGACTCTGCTCATGCGCAGCGACGCCGTGGTGGTGATGGTCGGAGGCAGCGGAACCCTCGACGAGGCGACCGATGTGCTCGAGCTGCGCAAGCACGGCCTGTACTCCAAACCGGTCGTCGTGCTCAACACCGACGGCTTCTACGACGGCCTGAAGCAGCAGTTCGTGCGCATGGACGAGGAGGGCTTCCTGCCGATCCCCGTCGACCAGTTCTGCACGTTCGTCGATCAGCCGGCGGATGCGCTCGCCGTGATCGAACAGGCCGGCGTCTGATCGCGGCATCCCCCAGGAAACAGGAAACCTCCGCGATCGCGGGGGCTTCCACCTCGCTGATATAAGGGGCCGTGCTCGAACCGTGGGAAAGAGCTCGATCAGTTCGCGGTGAGGTGTGCGCGCTGTTCTATCAGCGGGCAGGTGAAGACGTCCCGTTCTCCGAGTCCGACGCGGTTGATGTATCTGATGACGATCGCATAGGAGGCGAACAGTCCGGTCTCGGTGTACGGCACGTCATGCACGCGGCAGTAGTCCGCGATGATCGGCGCGGCGCGGCGCAGGTGCGGGCGGGGCATCGAGGGGAACAGATGATGCTCG
>DASVGV010000038.1:0-4647 GCA_036379355.1 Mycobacteriales bacterium
GCGGTCGGCAGGGATGTGCGTGTGTTCGGGGAAGAACAACGACTCGTGACCGCGCTCCTCGACGAGGCGGGCGACGGATCCCGGGTCCATCGCGTCGTGGGTGGGAAAGATCGCAACACCGAAGTCCATGCACCGACTGTAGGCAGCGACGCTCAGCGCGGTCAGGCGGGGTACGAGAGCGACGGCACAGCCAACCGCGTGCCGACGACGGCGTCGGGCGGCATCGGCCGTGCGTAGAGGTAACCCTGGAACAGGTCGCAGCCGCGGTCACCGAGTGCCGCTCGTTGCTCCGGGGTCTCGACCCCCTCGGCGATGACCTCGACCCCGATGGCGTGGGCCATCTCGATGACCGCAGTCACGATGGCGGTGCTCAACGGGTCGTCCGGCAGCCCCGCGACGAAGCTCCGATCGATCTTGAGGCGATGGAACGCGAGGTCGCGCAAGCGACCGAGGCTGGAGTAGCCGATGCCGAAGTCGTCGATGGCGAGCGAGACCCCCATGTCGGCGAGCTGCGCCAGGAGGGGCGCGGACGTATCGGCCTGCGTGACCGCCACCGTCTCGGTGAGCTCGATCTCCAGCCGGTCCGGTGACAGGCCGCTACCGTCCAGCGCCTCGGCGATCCACGAGACCACCTCGGGCCCGAACGTCTGGGCAGACAGGTTGAAAGCCATGCGTACGGGCGCGACTCCTGCCTCGTCCCACGCCTTCGCCTGGCGGCAGACCTCTCCGATCACCCACCGGTCGAGCGGCCGGATCAGACCGGTCTCCTCCGCCAGGGGCAGGAACGCGGCCGGCGGCAGCAGCCCGCGTTCGGGGTGCGGCCATCTCGTCAGCGCCTCGAGTGCGACGACGCGCCCGGCCGCGTCGACCTGCGGCTGGTAGTGCACGGCCAGCGCGCCCGCTCCGACTGCCTCGTGCAGCTGCGCTTCCAGTATCAGCTCGCGGCGGGCGCCGGCGTTCATCTCCGCCGCGTACGCCACCGCACCCAGGCGGCTGTGCTTGGCCGCATACATCGCGGTGTCCGCGTTCTTGAACAGCGCCGAGGCATCCTCCCCGTCGTCGGGGAACAAGGCCCAGCCGATGCTCGCGGCCACGAACACCTGCTGACCTTCGACGGCGAACGGCTCGGAAAGCACCCGGAGGATGCGTTCGGCCAGTGCCGCCGTGTCGTTCGCCGACGAGACCCCCGGCATGAGGACGGCGAACTCGTCGCCGCCCAGACGAGCCAGTAGATCCCCGTCGCGGAGCACGCCCGCGATGCGCTGCGCGGCCAACCGCAGGAGCTCGTCACCGGCGCCGTGCCCCAGGCTGTCGTTGACCTTCTTGAACCGGTCGAGATCGCAGAACAGCAGTGCCAGAGGAGTTCCCGTCGCACGGCTGTGGCCGATCGCGCTGTCCAGCTCCGCGGAGAAGTACCGAGAGTTGGCCAGCCCCGTCAGCGCGTCGTGGTACGCGAGATGCCGGATCCGCTCCTCGTTGGCCCGCAAGGTCGCGACTGCGGCGCGCTCCTGCTCGAGCAGGCGGACCTTCTCCAGCGCCACCGCGCCCTGATCGGCCAGGCCGGTCATTCGCTCCACCAGGTGCCGCCGATCGGCGAACCGGGGACCGTAGGCGCCTCGGGTGATGCACACCACCCCGAGCAGCTGACCGTTCGTGGAGATCGGGACACTGCAGAGTTCTTCCTGGTCGGCAGCGAGCAACAGGTCGCGCAGGACGGCGTCGTCCGTGCTTGCCACGTGATGGTGCTCCACGGCTCCGCCGGCGAGGAGCCGGTCGAGCGCGGGGGTGTCACCCGTGCGGATCACCAGCCGCTCGCCGTCGACCGCGGCCGCCTGGCCGGCACGGGCGACGCGTACCAGAGCCTGCTCCTCGGCGTCCCAGAGCAGGACGAAGCTGCGCTCACCGCCGATCACCACGGGTACGGCCTCGGCCAGTCGCGCCGCGACCTCGTCGCTGGTCGTGGCCGACGCCAGGGCCCGCGCCAGCGACAGCAGGGCCTGCGCGGCGGCCTCGCGGCTGCGGACCTGCTCGACCGATGTCGCGATCTCCACGGCGAGAGCCGCCTGCCGCGCGTACGACTCGAGCAGCGCACGGTCGGTCGGGAAGAAGCCGCCATGGTGCTCGCACAGGGCGGCGAGGCGCCCGTACGAACGCCGGGCGGAGGCGACGTCGACGACGAGGCGGCCACCGCGCTGCTCACCGGTAGGCCGGGCGAACAGGTCGGGACCGATCCGGTCCGCCTCGGCCGCCGTCACGCCTTCCGCATAGACGAGCAGGCGTTCGTTGTCGTCACGGACGGCCAGCACGAAGGCGGGTGCGCTCACTGCCTGCGCGGCCCGGCGGATGATCCGCTCCAGGACGGCGTCCAGCCCGTCAGCAGAGACCAGGTCCGTGACCGTCGCTTCGACGTCGGCCTGGCGCCGGGCCATCGCCGCGGACCATTCGGCCTCCTCCCGACGACGGCGCAGCCGGCGGAAGCGGTGGTAGGGCCGCCACTGGAGGCGGTAGATGCAGGCGTCCGCGCCGCGGACCTGACACTCGTCGTGCTCGACCCACGCCGGCGGCAGCCCGAAGATCGCCGGGATCTGCGCGAGGAGCCCTTGGGTGTACCGGCAGTCGAACCAGTCCGGCTCGTACCCCTCGTGCAGGCGGTTGCCGATGACGGCGTGCGTGCGATCCGACGACACCGTCCAGCAGGTGTAGTTGGCCGAGAACTTCGCCGACGCGCGGGCGATGCCGCGGGCGAGCGAGGCCGGACTTCCGAGGGAGCGCAGCAGCAGCCGTAGAGGGGCGCCGATGTTCGCGTGGGCGGCAGCCTCACCGATGTGGTACGCCGCGTCCTGGTCGTCGAGGACCGCCGCCGCCGCCTTGAACAGCGCCACCTTCTGCTGCTGCGTACCCCAGCGACTGGGGTCCTCGAGCTCCGCGACCGACCTGGTCTCACCGGCGATGCGCAGCAGGCGTTCGACGCCGTCGTCACCGGTCGCAGCACGCACGTAGTCGACGACCAGGGCCGTCGTCAGGTTGGACGAGTCCCGCCGAGCGGGCTCGGGACCGGGCGAGACCATGTTCAGGCATCGACCGCTGGACCACCGGTCTTCAGCGTCAGGATCGGCGACCCCGGGGCCGACGGTGACGCGCGGCGTACCGCTGCCTGACGGGGAACCGCCGAGGAAGGGTCAGGACGCCGATGCCGCGTGCGACGCGATCAGGTCGACCAGCAGGTCCCAGTACTGCGGCGGGTAGTCGTGCCCCATGCCCGCGACGATCTCAAGGCGCGCGCCCGGTATGGCGTCCGCCGTCGCCCGGCCATTCTCCGGAGGGACCAGACGATCCGCGTCACCGTGGATCACCAGCGTCGGCACTGTCAGTGCGCTCAGCGCCTCGGTCCGCGACGGCGACGCGGCGATGGCCATGGCCTGATGCTGACGGCCGCGGCCGTCCGGACAACGGTCGAACGCGGCGTACGCGTCGGCGGTGATCCGGTCGACGTCGAAGCACGCTGGGCTCCCCCAGGCGCGCAGGCCCGCCAGGTGTCGCTCGGCCGCCTCTTCGCGGGTGGTCGGCGGAGGCGTGGAGAACGCGGCGGTCACGTCCGGCGCGCGCTCGCCGGCGATCGGGCCGGGTGCGGACATGACGGAGGTCATCGACAGGACCCGCTTCGGGCCGGCGATCGCCATCGCCTGGACGATCATGCCGCCCATCGACCAGCCCGCGACGTGTGCGCCTGGCGCGCCGACGGCGTCCAGGACCGCGAACCCGTCGGCCGCCATGTCGTCCACCGTGTAGCGGGCCCCCGAGTCGAGGTGGGTGGACAGCCCGACGTCTCGGTTGTCGAAGCGGACCACGCGCAGGCCGCGGGCCACGAACTTCTCGCAGAAGGGTTCCTGGAAGTTGATGCACTGGCTGCCGAGGCCGTTGACCAGGAGTAGCACTGGTGAGTCGGCGGACCCGAACGCCTCGTAGAAGAGCGTCACGTCGCCGTTCGTCGTGGTGGGCACACGAGGGTTCTACCAGCATGCTGAACCTGGGCCGCGTCTGGTCAGGCCGGTACCGTGACCGAGCCGGGCCGTTAGCTCAACTGGCAGAGCAGCAGACTTTTAATCTGCGGGTTCTGGGTTCGATCCCCAGGCGGCCCACCCCTGTGCCCACCCCTGTGTACTGGTGTCGAACCCCGATTACAGGTTCGGCC
This sequence comes from Mycobacteriales bacterium, assembly GCA_036379355.1. Lineage (GTDB taxonomy): Bacteria > Actinomycetota > Actinomycetes > Mycobacteriales > CAJCIY01 > CAJCIY01. Next base: position 4,193 of record DASVGV010000038.1, read on the forward strand.
GGTGCGGATTTGAACGTTGGCCGGACGGCGTCTTTGCCTTCGACGCGGACTTCGTGGATGAGGTCTTGGATGGCGGCCTTGCGGGTGGGGTCGGGTCCGTCCTCGAGGGCGGCGCGAATCTGCTGGCGGAGTTGATCGAGTTCGGTCTCGGTGGGCGGCCGGGGCTGGTCTTCGGTGGTGTCGGCGAGGTTGGCGCGGTGGGCGCGGAGGTCGGCGATGCGGGCGGTGTGCCGGCGGATGCGTGGGCCGCAGTCGGCTTCGGACAGGGTGCGGGCCGGGTCCTCGCCGTGGTCGGCGAGGCGCCGGCGGAGCATGGCGATCGATCGCTTCATTGGTCGTGGTGGACGGCGATGTTTCCGTCGGCCAGGTGGACGGTGATCGTGAGGGGGGCGTCGGTCGCTGTGACGGGTGGGGTAATTGTGTGCTGGATGTCGTAGCCCCCCACGCTTCGGGTG
>DASVGV010000039.1:0-3833 GCA_036379355.1 Mycobacteriales bacterium
GATCATCAACGTGTCCAGCGTCCTCGGGCTGCGCACCTTCGGCCTGCCGCAGGCCGCGTACGCGGCGACGAAGGCCGCGCTCATCGGCCTCACGCGCGACCTGTCGGGGCAGTGGGCGGGCCGCAAGGGGATCCGCGTCAATGCGGTGGCCCCCGCCATCTTCCCGTCCGAGATGAGCGACGAGTTCACCCCCGAAGTCGTCGCAGACGTCGTCGCGTCGACGCCACTGGGGCGGGTCGGGACCCTCCCCGAGCTGGCCGCGGTGGTGGTCTTCCTGGCGTCCGACGCGGCGTCGTACGTCACCGGCGTGACCCTGCCGGTCGACGGCGGGTGGCTCGCGCGGTGACCATCTGGCCGAGGTCGGGTGGACCGCGCCCCCTGGCCTATCACGTGGTGGACGTCTTCACCGAACGCGCGTACGCGGGGAACCCGCTGGCCGTCGTCCTGGACGGCGACGACCTGTCGACGCAGCAGTGCCAGGCCATCGCGAGGGAGTTCAACCTGTCCGAGACGACCTTCCCGATGGCTACCTCGACCCGGGCCGACTACCGGCTGCGCATCTTCACGCCCGGCGCCGAGCTGCCGTTCGCGGGCCACCCGTCGGTCGGGACCGCGTGGCTGATGCGCTCGCTCGGCCGCGTCGCCGGACCGCGGGTCGTGCAGGACTGCCTGGCGGGCCTGCTGCCGCTGTGGCTGCGTACCGACGGGACCGTCGAGCTGACGGGGGGCACGCCGTCGGTCGGCCCGCCGGTTCCGGCGGGCGACCTGCTGCGGGCCGTGGGCCTGGACGACGGGGACGCGATGCCGGCCCGGTCGGCCCGGCGCGCCGGCACCGGCTCGGACTTCACGTACGTCTGCGTGCGCGACGAAGCGGTGGGTCGGGCTCGGCCAGGCGCGGACCTGACCGCGGCGCTCACGCCGACCGGAGGGCACGGCCTGTTCCTGTTCTCGTGGAACGCCGGCGCGGTGCACGCCCGGATGTTCGCGCCCGGCCTCGGCGTCGGGGAGGACCCGGCGACGGGCTCGGCGGCGACCGGGCTCGGCGCGTGGCTCGCCGCCGAGGACCTTGTCGACGACGGGGAGACCGCGTACGTCGTCGAGCAGGGCGGCGAGATCGGGCGCCCGTCGACGATGTACGGAACCGTCGTCGTCGAGCGGGGCGTTGCGGTCGAGTGCCGCGTCGCCGGCACGGTCGTCGCGGTGGCCTCGGGCACGATCTCGGTGCCGGACCTGCCCTAGCGCGGCGACAGGCGGCTCAGGGTCGCGGTGCGGCGCCATCGCGCGGACGGGTCCGGCTCGGCGTGCAGCCGCGCCTTGCGCAGCAGCGGCTCTACGGTGGCCCACTGCTCATCGGCCGGATCGACGGTGGTCACGTCCGCGAGCCACGTGAGGATGCCGGCGCCGTTGCTCTTCGCGCGGACGCTCACCTCGGCCTGCGCCGCCTCGGCCAGCCCCGGGACCACCTGCTCCCCGCCGCCATGCAGGACGTAGTCCGCGTCGCCGTCCCAGACGTGCCAGACCGCCCTCGGCGGGTGGCCGTCGACGTGCACCCAGACGACACCGCTCTTGCGCGTCGCCTCCCGTACCACCGCCGGGTCCGTCACGCGGGTCATCTTGCGCCCCCGGCCCAGCCCGGCTCGCCCGGGCGGTGACCAGAACGGCCTTCATACGGGCCGCCAGTGACGGCGCGAGCGCGCCGGCACGCTGGGGGCGCGGCCGGAATCCGCCCGCGCCGACCGCATGGAGGCAGATCTGGTCACGAGGCGGGGGCCGGGGTGACGGTCGACGCCGGGGCGTCGGCCAGGATGTGCGCTCGTGACGCAGCTGGAGCGGCCGGGCGCGCTGAGCGCGCCACCGCCCGCCGACCTCCTGCTGCTCACCCTGGCGGTGGCCGGCGTCTCCACGAGCGGCCCGCTCATCGCCGCGACCGCCGCGCCGGCGCTCGCCATCGCCTTCTGGCGCAACACGATGGCGTCGGCGGTCCTGGTCCCGGTCGCGCTCGCCCGGCGCACGACGCGGGCCGAGCTGCGCCGGCTCGACGGCCGGGAACGGCGGTACGCCGTCCTCGCGGGCGTGCTGCTCGCGGCGCACTTCGCCACGTGGATCCCGAGCGTGACGCTCACCAGCGTCGCCGCGGCCACCGCCCTGGTGGCGACGCAGCCGGTGTGGGCCGCGCTGATGGTTCGTGCCCGCGGCGGGGTGCTGCCGCGCACCGCCTGGCTCGGGATCGGGCTGGCCGTCGCGGGGGCGGGGGTTATCACCGGTATCGACGTCGGCGTCGGCACCCGCCACCTGGTCGGCGACCTGCTCGCGCTGGCGGGCGGCGCGCTCGCCGCCGGGTACGTCACGGCGGGCGGCGAGGCCCGGCGCAGCGTCGGCACGACGACGTACACGGCCATCTGCTACTCGGTCACCGCGCTCGTCCTGCTGGTCGTGTGCCTCGTCGGACGCCAGCACCTGGCCGGCTACGGCGAGGGCGCCTGGCTGCGGCTGGTGGCGCTGACCTTCTCCGCCCAGCTCATCGGCCATTCGCTCATCAACGTCGTCCTGCGGGCCACCGGGCCGCTGGTCGTGAGCCTCGCGATCCTGTTCGAGGTCCCGGGCGCGACGATCATCGCGGCGATCTTCCTGCACCAGCACGTACGGCTCGGGCAGCTGCCGGGCGCCGCGCTGTTGCTCGCCGGCATCGCGCTGGTCGTCCGGGCCGGTGCGCGGGCGCAGCCGGTCGAGTGAGCCCCGGGGCCTCCACGCGGCGCCGGTAGAGTCCCGGGACATGGCTGACCTGCGTCCCCGTCGTTCGTGCCTCGCCGTACCCGGCAGCAACCCGCGGTTCCTCGAGAAGGCGAAGGGGCTGCCCGCCGACCAGGTCTTCCTCGACCTCGAGGACGCGTGCGCGCCGCTGATGAAGCCCGAGGGGCGCAAGAACATCGTGGCCGCGCTGAACGAGGGCGGGTGGGAGGGCAAGGTCCGCGTCGTCCGGGTCAACGACTGGACGACCGAGTGGACCTACCGCGACGTGATCGAGGTCGTCGAGGGTGCCGGCGCGAACCTCGACTGCATCATGCTGCCGAAGGTCCAGGACGCCGCCCAGGTCGTCGCGCTCGACACCCTGCTCACGCAGATCGAGAAGACGATGGGGTACGAGGTCGGCCGGATCGGCATCGAGGCCCAGATCGAGAACGCGATCGGCCTGGTCAACGTCGACGCCATCGCCGCCGCCAGCCCGCGCACCGAGACGATCATCTTCGGGCCGGCCGACTTCATGGCCAGTATCAACATGAAGTCGCTCGTCGTCGGCGAGCAGCCACCCGGCTACGACGTCGGGGACGCCTACCACTACATCCTCATGCGGATCCTCATGGCCGCCCGCTCGTACAACCTGCAGGCCATCGACGGGCCGTTCCTGCAGATCCGCGACGTCGACGGCTTCACCCGCGTGGCCAAGCGGTCCGCGGCGCTCGGCTTCGACGGCAAGTGGGTGCTGCACCCTGGCCAGGTCGAGGCCGCGAACGAGGTCTACAGCCCCTCGCAGGAGGACTACGACCACGCGGAGCTCATCCTCGACGCGTACGAGTACTACACGTCCGAGGCCGGCGGGAAGAAGGGCTCGGCGATGATCGGCGACGAGATGATCGACGAGGCCAGCCGCAAGATGGCGCTCGTCATCGCCGGCAAGGGCCGGGCCGCCGGGTTCCAGCGCACCAGCACCTTCACCCCGCCGGAGGCATGAGCATGGCCCGCCTCGCCCAGACCGCAGGGCTCACCGACGTCCAGACCGAGATCTTGAAAACCGTCCACGACTTCGTGGACAAGGAGATCATCCCGCACGCCAC
>DASVGV010000040.1:0-4520 GCA_036379355.1 Mycobacteriales bacterium
ATCAACCCGGGCAACAGCGGTGGTGCCCTCGTCGATTCCACCGGCGCCGTCGTCGGCATCAACTCCGCCATCGCCAGCCTGGGCGGTGACGGGTCGGACGCCCAGACCGGGTCGATCGGCGTCGGCTTCGCCATCCCGATCGACTACGTGGTCTCGGTGGCCACGGAGATCATCCGGACCGGGACGGTGACCCACCCGTACATCGGGATCACGCTCACCACGATCGACCCGGACACGGCGGGGCCGGGCGGGCCGCAGTCGGGCGCGGTGGTCCGCTCGATCGTCGCCGGCAGCCCGGCGAGCAAGTCCGACCTGCGCGTGGGGGACGTCATCGTCGGCATCGGCTCCACACCGGTGCGGTCGGCGGACGACCTGATCGTGGCAACCCGGTCGTACGCCATCGGGCAACCGGTCACACTGAAGGTGCTCCGCGGCGGGCAGACACTGACGATCACGGTCGTGCTCGGCGAGAACCCCAACGGGTGAGGACGGAAGGAGGCGACGATGTTCGGACTCGGGCTGCCCGAACTGCTGATCATCGGACTGGTCGCCTTCGTCATCTTCGGTCCCGAGCGGCTGCCGACGCTCGCCCGTGACGCCGGACGGATGCTGCGTCAGCTCAAGGCGATGGCGGACAACGCCTCGTCGGAACTCCGGTCGCAGATCCCCAACGCGGCCGACTACGGGCTCGACGACGTGCAGAGCCTCAGCGACCTGCATCCCAAGCGGGTGCTCACCCGCGCCCTGTTCGACAGCGACGACGCGCCGGACATCCTCGGCGACGGCACCGGTACGCCCGCGCGACCTCCGCAGTCGGAGCCGACCGCACCGGTCCTGGCCGCGGCGGTGCCCGTCGTTCGCGAGCCCGGCGCGCCGCCGCCGTACGACCTCGACGCGACCTGAGCGCTGTCTAGCCGGCGCGCTGCGGGGTGAGGCCGAGGCTCCTGCCCGCCAACCCTCGCGGGCGCTCGCCCAGCCGGGCCGCGATCGCGACGAGCGCCTGCGCTGCCGGTGCGGTCGGATCGGACAGGACCAGGGGGGTCCCGCCATCGGCGCCCTCCCGCAGCCGCGGGTCGAGCGGCACCGATCCGAGCAGCGGTACGTCCGCGCCCAGCGTCTTGGACAGGCCGGCCGCCGTGGCCGCCCCGCCGCCGGACCCGAAGAGGTCCAGCGTGGTGCCGTCGGGCATCGCCATCGGGCCCATGTTCTCGATCACGCCGACGATCCGCTGGTGGGTCTGGGTGGCGATGGACCCCGCACGCTCGGCGACCTCGGCGGCCGCAGGCTGCGGCGTCGTCACCACGATCAGCTCCGCGGACGGCAGCATCTGCGCGAGCGAGAGGGCGATGTCGCCCGTACCCGGGGGGAGGTCCATGAGCAGCACGTCCAGGTCGCCCCAGAACACGTCGGTGAGGAACTGCTGCAGGGCGCGGTGCAGCATCGGCCCGCGCCAGACGACCGGCGCGTTGCCGGCGACGAACATCCCGATCGAGATCACACGGATGCCCCGTGACTGCGGCGGCATGATCATCTGATCGACCTGGGTCGGCCGGTCGTGCACGCCGAGCATCCGGGGGACGGAGAAGCCGTAGATGTCGGCGTCGAGCACGCCGACGGTGAGCCCCTGAGCCTGCAGCGCGGCGGCCAGGTTCGTCGTCACCGTCGACTTGCCGACCCCGCCCTTGCCGGACGCGACGGCGTACACGCGCGTGAGGGAGCCGGGCTTGGCGAACGGGATCTCCCGCTCGGCGGCCCGCTCGCCGCGCACCTTCACCGTGAGCGCCTTGCGCTGCTCGTCGGTCATCACGCCGAGCTTGACGGCGACCGACTGCACGCCGGGGACGGCGCCGACCGCCTTCTCGACGCGGGTCGTGATCTCCTCGCGCATGGGGCAGCCGGACACGGTCAGCAGCACCGTGACGCTCACCGCGCCACCGTCGATCTCGACCGACTCGACCATGTCGAGCTCGGTGACCGGCCGCCCGATCTCCGGGTCCTTGACCGACGCGAGCGCCTCGCGGACGGCGTCCTCAGAGAGTGCAGTGGTCACTCGTAAACCCTACTCAGGGCTGGCAGAACTCTCGACCGGAGCGGCGGCCTCGGCCAGCGGGTGCGGGGGCAGCTCGGCCACCCGTTCGGGCTTTTTCTTCTTGTCCTTCTTCGGCGGATGATCGCCGACGTCGAGCTCCTCCAGGATCGCGCGCAGCTCCGAGCGCAGGAAGTCGCGCGTGACCACCTCACCGACGGCGATCCGGACCGCGGCCAGCTCGCGGGCGAGGAACTCGGTGTCCGCCACCGTCCGCGCCGCGCGCGCGCGGTCCTCCTCCAGCTGCACGCGGTCACGGTCGGACTGCCGGTTCTGGGCCAGCAGGATGAGCGGTGCCGCGTAGGCGGCCTGTGTGGAGAAGGCGAGGTTCAGCAGGATGAACGGGTACTTGTCGAACGGGCGGGGACCCGAGTGCAGGACGAAGTACGAATACGACGTCCAGCCGTTGTAGGCGATCCAGACCAGCACGATGGCTGTCTGGATCACGAGGTACTTGGCCGTCCCGAAGAAGCGGGCGATGCGCTCGGACACCCGGCCGAAGGCGTCCGCGTCGTAGGTGGGTCGCAGGATCACCCGCCGGTCCTCGCGGGGCTGGTCGAGGCGGGCCCGAGGCTCAGCCATGCGGATCGACCTCGTCCCGCTCACGCCAGTCGTCGGGGAGCATGTGGTCGAGCACGTCGTCCACGCTGACCGCACCCAGCAGCCGGCCGGCCTCGTCGACGACCGGCGCGGCCACCAGGTTGTAGGTCGCGAAGTGGCCGGTGATCTGGCGCAGGGTGGCGTCGACGTCGAGCGGCTCGACCGTCTCGTCGACCAGGCCGGCGACGAGCGTTCCCGGCGGCTCGCGCAGCAGCCGCTGGAAGTGCACCGTTCCGAGCAGCTTTCCGGTGGGGGTGTCGAACGGGGGGCGGACCACGTAGACCATGGCCGCGAGCGCAGGAGTGAGGTCGGGGTTGCGCACGTGCGCAAGCGCCTCGGCGACCGTGGCGTTCGGCGCGAGGATGACCGGCTCGGTGGTCATGATGCCGCCGGCGGTGTCCTCCTCGTACGTCAGCAGGCGACGCACCGGTTCGGCGTCCGCGGGCTCCATCAGCTCGAGCAGCCGCTCCTGCTCGGCGGTCGGCAGCTCGCCGAGCAGGTCGGCGGCGTCGTCAGGATCCATCGCCTCCAGCACGTCGGCGGCCCGGTCGGTCGCCAGACTGCCGAGGATCTCCACCTGGTCGTCGTCGGGCAGCTCCTCGAGGACGTCGGCGAGCATCTCGTCGTCGAGGGCGGCCGCGACCTCCGCCCGGCGCTTGTGCGACAGGTCGTGCAGAACGGTCGCGAGGTCGGCGGGACGCATCTTCTCCAAGGCCGCCAGCAGGTTGGCGGCACCTTGCTCGGCTTCGGGTAGCGCGAAGCCGTCGACCTCGTCCCAGTCGTACGTCTGGAGCGCGCCCCGGCGCCGCCCTTCTCGTACGGCGACCTTCGTGAGCAGCCAGTCGTGCAGGCGGGTCTCCTCCATGGCGACGTCGACGACGGTGACGGTTGCGCCGGTCTCGCGGACCGTCACCTTGCGGTCGAGCAGCTCGCCGAGCACCAGGCTCTCCCCAGGTCGCTGCTCGTAGCGCTGAAGGCTCACCGTGCCGCTGGACAGCACCACCTGGCCGGCGTCGAGTGAGGCGACCCGGCCCATCGGGACGAAGATCGGCCGGCGTTGCACCTCGATCACCAGCCCGATGACGCGCGGTGGCTGGCCACCGGGGCGCAGCGCCGCGGCGACATCTCGGGCCCGCCCCACCTGGTCGCCGTTGGGGTCGAAGACGGCGAGGCCGGCGAGGCGCGCCGCGAACACGCGGACCGTGCTCGGCTTCGTCGGTGTCGTCACGCGATGAGGCTACCGATCGCCTGGCAGGATTTCCGGCATGACGCCCTCCGCCTCGGTGCTTGATCGCTTCTCGCTCGACGGGAAGGTTGCGGTCGTCACGGGGGCGTCGTCCGGGCTCGGCGTGGCCTTTGCGCAGGGGCTGGCCGAAGCCGGGGCCGACGTGGCGCTCGGCGCGCGGCGCCTCGAGCGGCTTCCGGACACCGCCGCCCTCGTCGAGGCGGCCGGACGGCGGGCGCTCACCGCCCGTACCGACGTCACGCTCCCGGACGACTGCACGGCGCTGGTCGAGGCGACCCTGGACGCCTTCGGCCGGGTCGACATCCTGGTGAACAACGCCGGCGTCGGGACCGCGTTCCCGGCCACCCGGGAGACGCCGGAGCAGTTCCGGTCGGTCGTCGACGTCAACCTCCTCGGTGCGTACTGGATGGCCCAGGCGTGCGGCCGCGTCATGAAGCCCGGATCGTCGATCATCAACGTGTCCAGCGTCCTCGGGCTGCGCACCTTCGGCCTGCCGCAGGCCGCGTACGCGGCGACGAAGGCCGCGCTCATCGGCCTCACGCGCGACCTGTCGGGGCAGTGGGCGGGCCGCAAGGGGATCCGCGTCAA
>DASVGV010000041.1:0-7353 GCA_036379355.1 Mycobacteriales bacterium
GGACCTTGGTGACCAGCGGGCAGGTCGCGTCGATGGTGCGCAGCTCCCGCGCCGCGGCCTCGGCATGGACGCTCGGGGCCACGCCGTGTGCCGAGAAGACGACCGTCGACCCCTCCGGCACCTCGTCGGTCTCCTCGACGAAGATCGCGCCCTTCGCCTGCAGATCGTGCACGACGTGGGCGTTGTGCACGATCTGCTTGCGCACGTAGACGGGCGCGCCGTACAGCTCGAGCGCCAGCTCGACCGTCAGCACCGCCCGGTCGACACCCGCGCAGTATCCGCGCGGCCGCGCGAGCAGCACCACCTTGTCCGTCACGACCCGAGTGTAGAAGCAGGCTCCGCACGCGACCGCCCGCGGGATGCCCGTACGTTTCCGGCTAGCCGCGTGCGGCATTCTTGGACGTATGTCGCTGCTCCTTCGGCTCGTCCCGCTGCCCCCGTCCCTGGCCGAAAGCCTGCCCAAGCCGCTCGCGGCTGGGATCGGCCTCGCCGCCGAGCTCCCCGCGGCGATGGTGAAGATCCCGCAACTGCTGGTGATGAAGGGGCTCGAGCTCGCCGGCCGGTACGACGAGCTGGCCCGTACCGGCGCCGAGCTCGTGGCCGGAGCGAGCCGCGACGAGGGGGCGGAGGACGTCGACGAGTTCGCCGACTACCCGTCCATCGAGGGCTGGGGCTCGACCGCCCTGCACGCGGTCGGCGAGCCGGTCACCCAGCCCGTCGCCGAGGACGCACCGGTTCCCGCCGCCCTGGCCGGTGACCCGGCCGCGGCTCCGCTCGTGCGGGCGGCCGAGGACCGAGCCGCCGAGCCCGCCGTCGTCCCCGACCGCCAGGACCTGCCGATCGAGGACTACGACTCGCTGTCCGCGGCCGCCCTGCGCGCCAAGGTGGGCGCGCTGTCCGCGGCCGAGCTGGCCTCGGTCCGGGACTACGAGGCCGCCCACGCCAAGCGCCTGACGGTGCTCCAGCTGCTGGAACGCAAGATCGCCGCTGCCCGGTAGTGGGCCTCGCCTCGAGCGCCGAGGAGCCGCTCCCGCTCCGTACGGTCGCCCTCAAGATCACTGAGTGGGTCGGGCGCCTCGGCCGCGTGTGGGTCGAGGGTCAGGTCACCCAGGTGTCGCGCCGTCCCGGCACCACGTTCCTCACCCTGCGCGATCCGGTCGCCGACGTGTCGATGACCGTGACCGCCGCGCGGCAGGTCGTCGACGGCCTCGACCTGCGTGACGGCGCCCGGGTCGTGTGCTGGGTCAAGCCCGAGGTCTGGATGGGGCGCGGCGCTCTCCAGCTCACCGCGTACGAGATCCGGCCGGTCGGCACCGGCGCGCTGCTGGCACGGCTGGAGGCGCTGAAGAAGGTCCTCGCCGCAGAGGGCCTGTTCGCGCCCGAGCACAAGCAGCCGCTGCCGTTCCTGCCCCGCCAGGTGGGGCTCGTCACCGGACGGGCGAGCGCCGCGGAACGCGACGTCGTCGAGAACGCCCGCCGCCGGTGGCCCGCCGTGTCGTTCGTGACCCGCGAGGTCGCCGTCCAGGGGCCCTCGTCGGTCACCGCGGTCATCGAGGCGCTGTCGTCGCTCGACCGGACGGCCACGGTCGACGTGATCGTGCTGGCGCGGGGCGGCGGGTCGGTCGAGGACCTGCTCCCGTGGAGCGACGAGGGCCTGTGCCGGGCCGTGTTCGGTTGCCGTACGCCGGTGGTCTCCGCCATCGGCCACGAGCAGGACGCACCGCTGGTCGACTTCGTGGCCGACGTGCGGTGCTCGACCCCGACGGACGCGGGCAAGCGGGTGGTGCCGGACGTCGAGGAGGAGCGGCAACGGGTCATCCGCGCCCGCGCCGCCCTCGCGCGCACACTGGCGGCCCGGCTCGACCACGAGCGACGGGCGCTCGAGCGGATGGCGGCCGGCCCCCTGGTCGAGGCGCTCGTCGCGCGGCACGACGGCGCGCTGGACACCCTGCGACGGCGAGGGTTGCGCGCGCTCGGATCGCGGCTCGACCGCGCCGGCGCCGAGGTCGACGGCCTCCGGTCGCGGGTACGGACGCTCTCGCCACTCGCCACTCTGGAGCGCGGGTACGCGCTGGCCCTCGGACCGGCCGGCGCCGTGCTCCGGTCGGCGTCCGACGTCCAGGTCGACGACCCGATCTCGGTACGGCTGGCCGACGGGAGTCTTGTCGCGACGGTGACCGACGTGTCCGTACAGTCGCGGTCGTGACCGAGTCCGAGCCGCCCGCAGCTGCCGGCGCCGGCGGGTCGCCGGCAGCCGACGAGACGCTGGGGTACGAGGCCGCCCGGGCCGAGCTGGAGGACATCGTGCAGCGCCTGGAGTCCGGCGGCGCCACGCTCGAGGAGTCGCTCGCCCTGTGGGAGCGGGGCGAGGCGCTCGCGACCGTCTGCCGGACGTGGCTCGACGGCGCGCAGGCGCGCCTGGACGCGGCCCGTCCCCCGGACTGAGCGCGGCCCCGCTCAGGACGCGGACAGCGACGCGGCGAGCGTCCGGATGATGGCGGGGCTCGCCGACTTGCCGTCCACGACGAGCGTGGACCGACCGACCGGCCGCACCAGGGCGGCCTGCCCCGTCGCCGACGTCCACGTCTGCCAGGTCACGCCGTCGACCACCGTGGTCCCGGTCCGGCGCGCGGTCGTCCCCAGCTGCGTGACCACCCAGCCGTTCGCGTCGGACTGCTCCACGGCGGCGTACGCCTTCGCCGACGCCACGTAGAAGCCCAGGTCCAGGAGCGACGACGGATCGGCAGCCGTGGGGACGTGCGTACGGACGTGGTTCGCCGTCCAGCCCGGCGGCGGCGTGGCCGGCGCGTAGACCGGCCAGGGCGCCGCCGCCCGCAGCACCCGTACCGGGACCGTGTAGTCGACCGCCTGCACCGTCTCGGACGGCTTGTTCTCGGCCTGGACGAAGACCACCACGGCCACGAGGACGATGGCGAGGACCACCAACGAACGCAGCAGGTCGGCGGGGCCGCCGCGGCGCCCCGTCCGCGCCGGGCGGCGCCGGCGCGTCGGGGGCGCCGTCGTCGACATGCGCCCATCGTCGCCCACACCCGCCGGCCGCCGCGCGTCAGGGATGCGGAACCTCCAGGCGCACGGCGAGGGCCCGCTCCTCGTGGTCGAGCTCCCGTTGCAGCCGGCGCAGGCCGGTGTCGTCGAGGGTGCCCATCGCCCGGCAGCGCCGCAGCTCGCGCCGCTCGGCCTCGATCATCTGCACCCGGAGCGTCGCCGCGGCCCGTGCCAGGGCCGTCCGCTCGGCCGCGCCCGTCTCGTCGCCGTGGCCGCCGAGCCCGGCCGCGGCGAGCCGGTCGCGTACCACCTCGACCCGGTCCAGGGCCTGCTGCCGCAGCCGCTCCACCACCGACTCGACCTGGGGGTCGGCGATCTCGTCGAGCCGTCGCAGCCCGGCCTCGATCGCCGTCCGCCGGGCGACCGCGATCGCCTGGGTCCGGGCGGCCGCGTCCTCCCGGATGTCCAGTCGGCGCAGCAGCGGCACATAGGTCAGGCCTTGGCCGACCAGCGTCACGAGCACCACGAGGAACGCGACGAACACCAGCAGGTCGCGGGAGGGGAAACGCTGGCCGGCGCTCACGTACGGGAGCGCGAAGACGGCCGCCAGTGTGATCACGCCGCGCATCCCGGCCCAGGAGAGGGCCGCGAGCTCGCGGGCGTCGTGGACGGCACCGGCGTACCCGAGGCGCGACGGCAGCAGCATGGTCGCGGCCAGCCACAGCGGCCGGCCGAACAGCACGATGGCGACCGTGACCGCGGAGGCGCCCACGATCGTGCCGAGCTGCTGGTCGCTCAGGCCGTCGAGCACCGTCGGCAGCTGCACGCCGATGAGGAGGAACACGACACCCTCGAGCAGCAGGTCGACGACGCGCCACACCGACCGGCCCTGGAGGCGCGCGGGCCCGGTCAGGATGTCCGGCGAGCGGTGCCCCAGCAGCAGGCCGCAGACGACGACCGACAGCACCCCGGAGGCGTGCGCCTGCTCGGCCGGCAGGAAGGCGGCGAACGGCAGCGCCAGCGACAGGACCGACTGCAGCGTCGCGTCGGTCAGCCGCTCGGTGACCCAGCCCCCGAGCCAGCCCACGACGGCCCCCACGACGACGCCGCCGCCGACCGCGAGCACGAACCGCCCGGCCGTACCGCCCGCCGAGAAACCCCCGTTCACGGCCGCCACCGCCACCGTGAAGGTGGTCAGCGCCGACGCGTCGTTGAACAGCGACTCGCCCTCGACGACGGTGACCAGGCGGCGGGGCAGGCCGATGCCGCGGGCGATCGCCAGCGCCGAGATCGGGTCGTTGGGCGCCACCGCGGCGCCGAGCGCGATCCCCGCCGCCAGCGGGAGTCCCGGCACCACGGCGTGCAGGGCGAACCCGATGCACAGGGCGGTCACGATCGGCAGCCCGACCGACAGCAGCCCGACCTCGCGCCGCAGCGCGCGGATCTCCACGAAGGACGCCTGGAGCGCCGCCGAGTACAGGAGCGGGGGGATGAGGACGTAGAGCGCGAAGTGCGGGTCGAGATGGACGTGCGGGGCAGACGTCTCCGCGTACACCAGGCCCGCGACCGACAGCAGCACCGGCGCGGGCAGGTTCGTTCGTACGGACACGAGAGCGGCGCCGCCGACCAGCACCACGGCCAGCAGCGCGATCGCGACGGCGATCTCGACGCTCATGGCGCAGTGTCCCAGATCAGACCGCGGCGCCCTCGCCGGTGAACGACGCCCACAGCCCCGCGTACACGCCCCGCCGGGCGAGCAGCTCCGCGTGCGTCCCCACCTCCGCGAGCCGGCCGTCCTGGAGCACCGCGACCCGGTCGGCGCGCTGCGCGGTCGTCAGCCGGTGCGCGATGACGAGCGTCGTCCGGCGCCGCGACAGCGCGTCCATCGCCGCCGTCACGGCCGCCTCGGTCGCGAGGTCGAGGGCCGCCGTGGCCTCGTCCAGGATCAGCAGGTCGGGGTCCACCAGCGCCGCACGCGCGAGAGCGAGCAGCTGCCGCTGGCCGGCCGACAGCGCCTTGCCCCGCTCCCCCACGTTCTGCAGGTAGCCGTGTTCCAGCGCCGCGACGACCTGGTGCGCGCCCACCATCCGGGCCGCCGCCTCGACCTCGGCGTCGGTCGCGTCCGGGCGGCCGTACGCGATGGCGTCGCGCACGGTGCCCTGGAACAGGAACGCCTCCTGCGGCACGACTCCGAGCCGCTGCCGGTACGCCGTGAGGTCCAGGTCGCGGATGTCCTGCCCGTCGACGGTCACCGCGCCCCCGGTGACGTCGTAGTACCGGGTCACGAGCTTCACCAGGGTCGACTTGCCGGCACCGGTCTCGCCGACGATCGCCAGCGTCTCCCCCGGAACGACCTCCAGGGTGATGCCGCGCAGCGCCTCGTCGCGGGCGGTCGCGTACGCGAAGTGCACGTCCTCGAACCGGACGAGCCCGGTCAGCGGCCCGACCGGACGGGGATCCGCCGCGGGCGGCACGCTCGTCGGGGTGCGCAGCAGCTCCGACAGGCGGCGCAGGCCGACCTGGGCCTGCTGGTAGGAGTCGAAGACCTGCGACAGCTGCTGGACGGGTGAGAAGAACAGGTCGACGTACAGCAGGAACGCGAGCAGGCCGCCGGCGGTGAGGTCGCCGCGGTGCACCTGCTCGGCGCCGAACACCAGTACCAGCGCGGCGGCCAGGTCGGAGAGCAGCTGGACGAACGGGAAGTACGTGGAGATGTAGGTCTGCGCGCGCATCCGGCTGCTGCGGTAGCGGTCGCTGATGCCGCGGAACTCACCGGTGGACACGTCCTGGCGGTTGAAGGCCTGGGTGACGCGGACACCGGACAGGTTCTCCTGGAGCGAGGCGTTCACCGCGCTGATCCGCTCGCGCGCCTCGGCGTAGGCGGCCGCGGACTTGGCCCGGAACACGATCGTGGCGACGAACAGGACCGGCAGCAGCACGATGACGGCGAGCGAGAGCTTGACGTCGAGCACGAGCAGGACGATGAGGACGCCGGCGAACTGCAGGATCGACACCGCCGCCGTGGCCACGCCGGTCTGGAGGAACGACGAGAGCGCATCGACGTCGGTGGTCATCCGCGTCATGATCCGGCCGGCCATCTCGCGCTCGTAGTAGTCGAGGCCGAGGCGTTGGAGCTGCGCGAACGTCTTGAGGCGCAGGGTGTAGAGCAGCCGTTCGCCGGTACGGCCGTTGATGATCGTCTGGCCGAACGACACCCACCAGTCGGCCAGGACCACGACGAGGCCGACCCCTGCCGCGGCCCACAGCGGGCCGCTCTGCCCCTTGCCGACGCCGGCATCCACGCCATGACGGACGAGCAGTGGCAGGACCAGGCCGGCCAGCGCGTCGAGGATGACGAGCGCGAAGCCCAGCGCCAGCGGCCGCAGCAGCGGGCGCAGCAGGCTGCGCAGGCCGAAGCCTGCGTCCGGCGCGGTCGCCGCGGCAACGTCGATGTGCGGCTCCTCATGCGCCGGCGGCAGCTTCGCCACGGACGCGAGCAGCTCGGGAGTGGGTGGCATCGACAGCAGCGCGGCGCCCATCGGGCCGCCGCCCATGCCCCCGCCGGTGCCACGGCGCACCGGCCGCCGCTCCCCGGTCGACGCGGTCGCGAGCGCCTCGTCCTCCTCGGCCTCGTCGTACGGCCACAGAGACGGCGTGATGCCGTCGACCTGCGGCTCCTCGACGCGCCGGGTGGGCGCGTCGATTCCCTCCGCGTCGTCGCCCGGCCCGGACAGCAGCAGGCGGTAGATCGGGCAGCGGTCCGTGAGCTCCTCGTGCGTCCCGACGTCGACCAGCCGGCCCCCGTCGAGGACGGCGATGCGGTCGGCCAGCCGCAGGGTCGAGCGCCGGTGAGCGATGAGGAGGGTCGTCCGCCCCGCCATCAGACGGTGCAGGGTCGCGTGGATCTCCGCCTCGGTGGCCGTGTCGACCGCGCTGGTCGCGTCGTCCAGGACGAGGACCTGCGGGTCGGTGATGAGCGCACGGGCGAGGGCGACTCGCTGCCGTTGCCCACCGGAGAGGGTGAGCCCCATCTCGCCGACCACCGTGTCGTAGCCCTCGGGCAGCGCACGGATGAACCCGTCCGCCTCGGCCGCGCGCGCAGCGGCCTCGATCTGCTCGCGCGTGGCGTCCGGCCGTCCGTACGCGATGTTCGCGGCCACGCTGTCGGAGAACAGGAACGAGTCCTCGAAGACCACGCCGGTCCGCGACCTCAGTGACCGGAGGGTGAGCTCACGGACGTCGTGCCCGTCCAGCCGTACGGCTCCTTCCTGCACCTCGTAGAAGCGCGACAGGAGCAGTGAGATCGTGGACTTGCCCGAGCCGGACCCGCCCACGAAGGCGACCGTC
>DASVGV010000042.1:0-11890 GCA_036379355.1 Mycobacteriales bacterium
TCCCAGTGCCCCGCGAGCAGCGCCAGGCGTATGTCGCCATGACCGACGTTGTGCACCGACGCGACCAGCGAACCCCCGGGCCGCAGCAGTCGCCGGGCCTGGCGCAGGGACCCGCGGGGGTCGCGCAGCCGGCCCAGCACGTCGTCGTAGACGACGACGTCGAAGGACCCTTCCCCGAAGGTCTCGACGAGGTCGAGGCCGTCCATGCCGGCCACGACGAGCTCCTCGAGCACGTCCTCGGCCTTCGCCGCCGCGGCCGCATCCTCCTCGACACCGACGACGGTGCACCCCCGGAGAGCCAGCGCACGCGCCAGGTGCCCCGTCGCGCAGCCGAGGTTCAGGACGCGCTGGTCGGGCCCGACGAGCTCGAGGATGGCCGACGGGCTGCTGCCGGGTTCCACCGGCTCGTCGGCCTCGTCGACGCCCTTGCTCATCTCACGTCCCGTCCGTCCGGCAGGACCGGCCCGTCATGCGGCTACCCCCCGAGAAGTATGCCAGCCGGGCGGCCGCGAACCGTGTCGCGCCGGTCAGCCGAAGGTGAGCGCCCAGTCGCTCGTCGGCAGCGCGACCAGGGGGGTCGCGACGTGCGCCAGGAACGTGCGGTAGGCCGAACCGCCCGACAGGACGTGCACCTCGGCGTGCTTGCTGGCCCCGTTGGGCAGCACGACGTACAGGTCCGGGACACCGGTGTCCGCGGACGAGCCCAGCGCGTAGGTCGTCGTCGTGCCGAGCGCCAGGATCGTCGCGTCGTGAGCCGTGAACGTCTGGTAGCCGCTCTGCTCGGACAGCACGTGCACCTCCGTCGCGCCCGAGCCGGTGGTTCCAGTGTCGTGAATCGCCACGAGGTCGCCGCTGCCGACCGCGTCACCGATGAGGTAGTCCCACCCCTGTCCCGCCGGGGGTTCGACCAGAGCGGTGGCCGCGTGCGCCAGGAAGGTCGTGTACCCCGACGCGGCCGACAGCACGTGCACCTCGACCCGGCCGCTCCCCGTGCCGTGATCGATGACGAGGAACAGGTCCTCGCGCCCGTCCCCGGCGTACGAGGCGAGGTGGACCTCGGGATGCTGCGACGCGGGCACCACGCCGAGTCCGGTGGCGATGTGCGCCAGGAACACCGAGTAGTTGGACGCGGCCGACAGCACGTGCACCTCGACCCGGCCGGAGGCGCAGCCGCGCAGGCAGATCGCGTACAGATCCGGCTGCCCGTCCCCGTTGTACGGGGCGATGAGGTAGGTCCAGTTGCTCGTCGGGCGCTGCGGCATCCCGGTGATGTTGTGCCGCGTGTAGGTCTGGTAGCCGCTCGACGCCGACAGCGTGTGCAGATCCAGCCAGCCCGAGCCGGATCCGGTGGCGCGGATCGCGTACAGGTCGACGCCGGCGAGCTGCGGGTTCGGCGGTGAACCGACCGGGAGGGTCCACCACTCGCTCTTGAGCCCGAGCGCCGTCCGGAACCCGGTGCCGCTCAGCGTGACGGTGCCACCCACCCCGGCGACCGTGACGCTGGTTGTCCGGCCGCCCCAGTCGCCGTTTCCGTCACGGCTGTTGACCGTGATCGACAGGGCGGAGCCCACACCCACCGCGGCACCGACCTGGGCGGCGGACACCGTCGCGGTCCAGTCGTGCCCGCTGTTGGGGACGACGCCGTCGTACGGGTCGGGCTGCGCGGGGAGGTACGGCTCACCGCCGTTGCTCGTCCAGCCCCCGTCGGAGGAGGAGAACTGGGCGAGGATGGGCGTGCCGTTGTACAGCAGGATCTGACCGGCCGTGACCGCCACCGCGGCGTCGGTGGTCGGCGCCTCGTAGCTCTGGATCAGCGTCCCCGTCGCCGAGTAGGCGGCGATGCCGTTGTAGACCTGGCACTGGGTCGAGTCGCAGATGTCGTACGGGCTGCTGCTGGACAGCGAGTGCACGGTGTAGGTCCGTGCCGCCACCGCCTGGGCCTGGAGCGCCGCGGCCGGCCACGATGCCGGCGACTCGGACGGCGTCACGCTGCGCAGGTAGGACTCGAGCGGAACGCGGTCGACGGCGCGGACACCGCCGGTGCTCTGCAGGACCAGGTCCCCGCGATAGTCACGGACGGTGCCGTCGGCGCGCAGCGCGGACACGACGCTGTTGGCGCCCCGGAAGCCCATCGCGGCGGTGGTCGACAACCCGCCGGTCGGCGGGTACGGCTGCCACGCTCCCGACCAGAAGCCTTGCAACGACTGGACTCCTGCGGTGGACAGCACGCGCCACTGCGAGACGGGTGCGCCGTTGACGTCGGTCGGCAGGACCTGCGGCGCCGGCTGGTCGTCCGCGATGACGCTGAGCGCGCCACTGCGGGTGGTCGGGAGCACGGTGACGCCGCCGGTGACGCCGGTCACCGACACGCGGACGGTGGTGTTCGCGACCGTGCCCGTGGTGGTGCCGGGGTAGTAGAAGGCCAGAATCTGGCTGCTACTCAGACCTTGCTGTGCGGCGCCGTCGGCGCCCCATTGGGACATCCCGTGGCCGTGGCCGTAGCCGTGACCCGTGAACGCGTAGGCGCCGTTCACGGCGTAGTGGATCTCCGGTGAGGCTGCCCGGGACGGGCTCGCTCCCGTGGCCACCAGACACGCCGCCGTGACCGTTCCCACCGCCACCAGCGCGGTGACCGTCGGTCGGCGGCGGTGGTCCCGTCGTCGCAGCATGCTTACCTTCCCCGTCGCGTCGGTGGCGAGAGTGTCGTCTCTGGTGCTTCGGCGCTCAGGGCGCGAAGCCTGAACTCAGGGTCGCGTCGCCCTCAGGACGCGAAGGCCTCCTGCCACACGGTGGGGTCCATCTCCGGGAACCCGGTAGCGGCGTGCACGGCCCACGTCGTGTAGGCGGTCGCACCGTCCAGCGCGTGCACCTCGGCGTACCCGGAGCCGGTGTCCTGCTGGATCAGGACGACGAGGTCCGGAACCCCGTCGCCGGTGAGGTCGACGACCTGGAACCGGGTGGTCGACGGCTGCGGCGCGAGCGGCAGGGCCTGGTGCAGCGAGAACGTCCGGTAGTGCGACGCCTCGGTCAGCACGTGCGCCTCCGCGTGACCGGAGGCGCCGCTGCGCGCTACCGCGACCAGGTCGCCGTACGGGGCACTGACCTCGAAGTCGAAGGTGCCCGGTGTCGAGGGACCCAGCGGGGTGGCCCAGTGGCCGAGGAAGGAGCGGTAGCCGCCGGCGGCCCCGAGGACGTGCACCTCGGTCATGCCGCTGCCGGTCCCGGCGAAGGCGATCGCGTAGAGATCTTCGGCGCCGTCGCCGCCGTAGGGACCGAGCGCGAACGCGAACTGGTCCGGGCTCACCGCCGCCAGCGCCGTGGCGATGTGCGCGACATAGGTCTGGTAGCCGGAGGCCGCCGACAGCACGTGGACCTCGACGTCGCCGGAGCCGGTGTCGTACAGATGGACGGCGTACAGGTCGGCCGCGTGGTCGTTGTTGTACGAGGCGAGGAAGAACCGCCAGGAGGCGGGGTCGTCCACCGCGAGTGGGGTCGTCGCGTCGACCCCCGCGGTGTTCCAGGTGCTGGCACCGGTACGGGACTGGACGACCGCGTGGCCGCCGGACACCCCGATCTCGTACACGTCGGGGAAGCTCTTGACCACGATCTGCTGCCTGAACGGCAGCGCCGAACCGGCCGTGATCGTGGCGGTGTACGTGCCCGGCACCAGGCGCCCCCCCGTCACCTCGGCTCCGGTGATCGTCCCGGTGATGGAGCCGCCGGCGCCGGACGTGGTGGCCACCGCCGTCCCTCCCGCATCCGCCAGCGTGAACGTCCACGGCGACGGCGCGGTCAGCCCGGACGCGAAGGCGACCGTGGGCTGGCTCCAGGCCGCGGGCTGCTGCACCTGGACGCTCGGTTGGACGAGCGCCGTGCCGAGCCGCGCGCGCACCGCGGCACGGATGGCCGGCAACAGGTCGTACGCCGCCTGCCCGGGACACGACGTCTGGTCGACGTCGCGGTGCCCGGAGATGACGTGCAGCGGCACGACCTGGCCGGCGGGGTACGCCGTGTCCGGGCCGCCGCCGGACACGAGCGAGGTCATGCCGGTCGGGTCGTCGTACGACAGGGAGAGCTTCCAGGCCAGGAGGTCCTCGAGCGCGTTGACCATCGGTGCGGGCGGCGTGACGGTCGAGAACGTGCCGAGCAGTGCGACGCCCGTGCTCATGGTGTTGAAGCCGCCGGCCTGGGCGCCTATGACGGCCTTGGTGACCCCGCCGTACCGGCCCTCCCAGACCTGGCCGAAGCGGTCGACCAGGAAGTTGTAGCCGATGTCGCACCAGCCGTTGGACAGCACGTGGTAGGCGTAGATCCCGCGGATGATCGCCGGGACCTGAGCCGCCGTGTAGTCGTTGGTGCCGTCGGTGTGGTGGACGAACGCCACCTTGACCGTGGACGCGTAGTCCGGCGTGCCGCAGCCGGCGTTGCGGCTGCGCAGCGACTCGTCGGCGCCCCACTGGGCACGCGTGTAGATGCCCGGCTGGGACGGCGCCGCGGACGCCGCGTTCGGCGACCGGACCGTCCCGGACGGGTCCGCGTCCGCCGCGGACGTGCCCGGATCGATGAGGGTCACCCGAAGCCCGGCCGGCGGCGTCGCGGTGCCCACCACCCGCGTCTGGACCGTGTCTGCCGCGCCGGTGAACAGCGGCTCGCTGTGCACGACCGCGCCCTGGCGGGCGGCGCTGGCCGCGTCGGGCGAGCCGGGGCTCGGCGCGGCGTCCTCGGCGTCGACCGCGGTCCAGTCCGACCACGGGCCCGACCCGTCCCGGGTGCGCACCTGCACCTCGTCGGTCAGCGGCAGGCTGGCCGGCCACGAGACGCCGAGCGTGGAGAAGCCGGCTCCCTGCTGGGGCGCGGACGTCACGGAGGGGACGGCTCCGGCCGCGCGCGGCTGCGGGGCCGCGGCGAAGGCCGGGGCCACGGTGTGCAGCTGTGGCGCGACCGGGTGCGGGCGCGGCGCCGTCGCGGTATGCAGGACCGGCGCCAGCACCGCCGCGGGCGCCAGCAGGCCGACGGACAACAGGACGGTCGGCAGACGTCGCACGCGCGAAGGCCTCCGGGAACAGCGGGTCGGGGAGCCTCCGACTGTCCTCGACGGGCGCGTGAAAGGCCAGCCGCAACGCGCGATTGCCAGCAGAACCGAGCAGAACGTGGCGCTGCGGTCAGGTTCCTGTTACTCGCGGCTGAAGCCCGGGACGGCTCCGGGCGTGCGCCGCGCCTCGGCCAGCGCATCTCGCCACCGCGGCAGCGGCGTCAGGCCCGCCGCCGCCCACGCGCCGCTGTCGAGCACGCTGTACGCCGGGCGCGGCGTCCGGCTCGCGTACGCCGCGCTCGTCGTCGGCCGCACTCGCTCCCGGTCGAGCCCCAGCAGCGCGAACGTCTCGCGGGCGAGGCCGTACCAGGTCGTCTCCCCGCCGCCGGTCGCGTGGTAGGTCCCCGCCGGCGGCCGCGCCTCCAACAGCTCGAGCAGGCCGGCGGCGAGGTCGCGGCTCCAGGTCGGCGAGCCGCGCTGGTCGTCCACCACCTCGACCGTCTCCCGCTCGGCCGCGAGGCGGGCCATCGTGGCGACGAAGTTCTTGCCGGGTCCGTACACCCACGCCGTGCGCACGACCCAGCTGCTGTCGGGCAGCAGCTCCCGGACGGCCAGCTCCCCTGCCAGCTTGGTCCGGCCGTACGCGGTCTGCGGATCCGGTCGGTCCTCCGGCGTGTACGGCGGTCCCTGCGGCGGGCGGTCCCCGGCGAAGACGTAGTCGGTGGACACGTGCACGAGGGGAGCACCGGCCTGCGCGCAGGCGGCCGCGAGGTGGGCCGCGGCGGCGGCGTTCACGGCGTACGCCTCGTCCTCGTGGCTCTCCGCGCCGTCGACGTCGGTCCAGGCCGCCGCGTTGACGACGACCAGGTCCCCGGCCTGGGCCGCCTCGGCATCGACGGCCGCGTGGACGGCCGCCGCGTCGGTGATGTCCAGCTCGTCGATGCCGTAGGCGACCGACGCGCCGAACGCGGCCCGGCCGGGGGCCAGCGCCATCAGGTCGGTCGACAGCTGGCCGCCGGCGCCGGTGACCAGCAGACGCATGCTCACGGGGTGGCGACGCTCACGCGCGAGTGGTCCCCGAGCAGCAGGCGGTGCGCCTTGGGCAGCGTCTCGGACGGGACGATCTCCACGTCGCGGCCGATGAGCGAGTCCTCGAGACGGCTGATGTCGCTGATCGTGCAGCGCTCCAGCACGATCGAGTGCTCGATCTCCGTCCCCGTGATCGCGCAGTCGTGGTAGATCGACGTGAACGGGCCGATGTACGTGTCGACGATCTTCGTGTTCCGGCCGATCGCCGCCGGTCCGCGCACGGTCGAGCGGACGATCTCGGCGCCGTCCTCGACCACCACCCGGCCGATCAGCCGGCTCTGCGCGTCGACCGACGCCGTCGCCGCCACCGACGGCTCCACGGACTCGAGCACCTTGCGGTTGGTGTCGAGCATGTCGTCGAGCCGGCCGGTGTCCTTCCAGTAGCCGGTGACGAGGTGGCTGCGCACGTCGTACTGCTGGTCGATGAGCCACTGGATCGCGTGCGTGATCTCGAGCTCGCCGCGCGCCGACGGCTCGATCGCGCGGACGGCGTCGTGTACGTGCGGCCCGAACATGTAGACGCCCACGAGCGCGAGGTCGCTGCGCGGGTGGGCGGGCTTCTCCTCGAGCCGCACGACGCTGCCGTCGGGCCCGAGCTCGGCGACGCCGAACTGCTCGGGGTGCTCGACCTTGGTCAGCAGGATCTGGGCGTCGTACCCGCCGCGGGCGAAGTCGTCGACGAGATCACGGATGCCGCCGATGATCAGGTTGTCGCCGAGGTACATGACGAACGGCTCGTCGCCGAGGAACTCGCGCGCGATGACGACCGCGTGCGCGAGGCCGCGCGGCGCATCCTGGCGGAGGTACGTGGCGCGGATGCCGAGCGCGGACCCGTCGCCGACGGCCGCCCGGATCTCCGGCTCGGTGTCGCCGACGACGATGCCGACGTCGGTGATGCCCGCGTCGCGAATCGCCTCCAGCCCGTAGAACAGGAGCGGCTTGTTCGCCACCGGGACCAGCTGCTTGGCCGAGGTGTGGGTGATCGGACGGAGCCGGGTACCGGCACCGCCGGCGAGCACGAGCGCTCTCATAGGCCGCGAGGCTAGCAGCGGCGCGCCGCTCGACCGGCCGCGCGAATACGGGCTCGGGGCCGCGCGGCAGGTAGTCTCGAAGCGGCCTTTCGTGGACCAGATCACGTCTTCGAAGGCAACCGGAGCGCCATCTCGCGCGTTGTCCTACGAGAGGTCCCAGCCAAGAACGCCAGCGAGGGGCGGCAGCCGCTGTTCGGCGCCGGCCGCATGCCTGACCGCCGGCCCCCCGATCCCACGGAAGGTGACCGAACGTCGTGACAGGCCCGAAGGACGCGACGCCCGGGGGCTCCGAGCCCGGGCGCCTGCCGCTACCTCCCGAGCTGTCGCCGCGCGGCCGGCGCTCGTCCGCCACCGTCGTGCCGCGGCGGCCGCGCCGCCGCCGCATCGTGCGGTACGCGTCGTGGGTCTCCGTCACGGCGAGCGTGCTCGTGCTGGTCCTGTCCGGGGCGGCGTTCGCGTACTACCAGCACCTGAACGGCAACATCCACCGCATCGACGTCTTCGACCGGATCGGCGGGCACCGGCCGGCCGAGGCTCAGGACGGTGCCGAGAACATCCTCGTCGTCGGCGACGACAGCCGGGTGGGCGAGACGAAGCAGGAGCTCGCCCTCGAGCACACCACGCAGGACGGTGGCGGCACCAACACCGACACCATCATCGTGGTGCACCTGGCGCCCAACGACGGGCCGGCGACCCTGATCTCCTTCCCCCGTGACAGCTACGTCCCGATCCCCGGTCACGGCACCTTCAAGATCAACTCCGCGTACGCCGACGGCGAGGCCGACCACAAGGGCGGCGGCCCGGCGCTGCTCACCCAGACGATCGAGAACCTCTCCGGCCTGCACATCGACCACTTCATCAGCGTCGGGCTGGGACAGTTCATCAACATCGCGAACGCCATCGGCGGCGTGAAGGTGTGCATCAGCACCCCCGGCGGGGCGCACGAGAAGGACAGCGGCATCGACCTGCCCCAGGGCGTCAGCACGATCAGCGGGTCGCAGGCACTCGCGTTCGTCCGGCAGCGGCACGGCCTGCCCGAAGGGGACATCGACCGGATCAAGCGCCAGCAGCGGTTCATCACCGCGGTGGTGCAGAAGGCCAAGGGCGAGCGGAACCCGGCCACGATCAATACCGTCCTGGAGAAGGTCACCTCCTCGCTGACCGTCGACAGCGGGCTGTCGGGCATCGCGCTCGCGAAGCTCGCCAACCGGCTGAAGGACCTCTCGCCCGCGGACGTCCGCTTCGTCACCGTGCCGACCTCGAACATCGACGCGACGAGCGCCACCGGCGTGAGCTACGTCCAGCTCGACACGGCCAAGCTGCCCACGTTCTTCGCCAACATCAAGGCCGAGCGCGACCCGTTCGCACCGGCGCCGTCGCCGCTGTCCGGCGTGACCGCGCTGAGCCCGTCCGAGACGCACGTCATCGTCGAGAACGGCTCCGGCGCCAACGGGCTGGCGTCCGAGACCCGTACCCGCCTGGAGGGGTACGGGTTCGTGGTCGACTCCATCGGCACCGTGTCCGACCAGTCGACGTCGATCCGCTACAACCCCGCCGATGCGGCGGCGGCGAAGGCGCTGTCCCTCGCGGTGCCGTCCGCCACGCTCACCGCGGACCGGTCCGTACGGGCTGGAGCGGTCGTGCTGACGATGGGCTCGAGCGACGTGACCGTGCAGAACCCGTCGAGCCCGAGCAGCAGCAGTCCGTCGCCCAGCGCGACGTCGTCGGACGGCGTCACGACGGCCGCCGGCTCGGGCAACGAGATCGACGGGGTCCCCTGCGGCCCCTGATCGACGGGACGTAGCCTCGCCGGCATGCCCGGCGCGCCCCAGACGGCTCCCGCACTCCTGGCGGCGCGGCTGCGGGCGGACCCGGCCACGCCGCTGGTGACGTACTACGACGACGCGACCGGCGAGCGCACCGAGCTGTCGGCGGCCACCTTCGACAACTGGGTCGCGAAGACGGCCAACCTGCTCGTCGACGGCATCGGTACGGGACGGGGTGACCGGGCCGTCGTCGCCCTGCCGTTGCACTGGCAGGCGCTCGTCGTGGTCGCGGGCTGCTGGGCGGCCGGCCTGACGGTCGCGTTCGAGGGACCGGGCGAGGTCGGCTTCGCCGCAGGCGGCGACCCGCGGCCGGACGCGGACGACACGGTGGTCCTGTCCCTGCGGCCGCTCGGGGCGGGCCTGACGACGCCCGAGCCGGACGTCACCGACTACGCGGTCGAGGTCCGTGCGTACGGAGACCGCTTCACCGGTGCGGGACCCACCGCCGACGACGAGGCCCTGCCCGGCGTCTCCCATCGGACGCTGTCCGCCGGCGCGGGCTCGGACGCGCGAGTCCTGCTGGCGCCCGCCGGCGACCCGCCGCTGGACGCGGGCTGGCTGCGCCGGGCGTACCTGGACCCGCTGGCCGGTAGGGGCAGCGTCGTGCTCTGCCGTCACCTCGACCGGGCGCTGCTCGCCCGCCGCCTGGCCTCCGAACGCGCCGTCCCCCCACCGGCCGAGATGTGACAAACCGACGCTCCCGGGCACGAGACGCGGCCCAAGGGCGCATCTCGGCGGGCTAGGTTCGGGCGCTGTGAGCATCGACAAGGTGGTGGCGTCGGCGGCGGAGGCGGTCGCGGACGTCACGGACGGCGCGAGCGTCGCGGTCGGGGGCTTCGGGTTGTGTGGGGTGCCGTACGCGCTGCTGGCGGCGTTGCACGCGCAGGGCACGACCGGCTTGCGGACGGTGTCGAACAACTGCGGTGTCGACGGGATGGGGCTGGGGCTGCTGCTCGGCGCGGGGCGGATTGCGCGGACCACCGGCTCGTACGTCGGGGAGAACAAGGAGTTCGAGCGGCAGTTCCTCGCCGGCGAGCTGGAGGTCGAGCTGGTGCCGCAGGGCAGCCTGGCGGAGCGGCTGCGGGCCGGGGGCGCGGGGATCCCGGCGTTCTACACGCTCGCGGGGGTGGGGACGCAGGTCGCCGAGGGCGGCCTCCCGATGCGGTACGACGGGCACGGTGGTGTGGCGGTGGCGTCGGAGCCGAAGGAGACCCGGCAGTTCGGCGGGCGGACGTACGTGCTGGAGGAGGCGATCACGACGGACGTGGCTCTGGTCCGGGCGCGGGTCGGGGACCGGTACGGGAACCTCGTCTACGACAAGTCCGCGCAGAACTTCAACCCGCTGTGCGCGGCGGCCGGCAGGGTGACGATCGCCGAGGTCGAGGAGCTGGTCGACCACGTGGACCCGGCGCGGGTGCACACGCCGGGGATCTTCGTGCAGCGGGTGGTGGTCGTCGGGATCGAGACCGACAAGCCGATCGAGAAGCGGACGGTACGGGGGGCGGCGTCGTGAGCCTGACCCGTGACGAGCTGGCGGCCCGGGTGGCGCGGGAGCTGCCCGACGGGGCGTACGTGAACCTCGGCATCGGCCTGCCGACGCGCGTGCCGAACTTCGTCCCGGACGGGGTCGAGGTGGTGTTGCAGAGCGAGAACGGCGTGCTGGGGGTGGGCCCGTACCCGACCGAGGACGAGGTCGACGCCGATCTGATCAACGCGGGCAAGGAGACGGTCACGCTCCGGCCGGGCGCGAGCTTCTTCGACTCCGCCACGTCGTTCTCGATGATCCGCGGCGGCCACATCGACGTCGCGGTGCTCGGCGCGATGCAGGTCTCGGCCCGCGGCGACCTGGCCAACTGGATGATCCCCGGCAAGGTCGTCAAGGGCATGGGCGGGGCGATGGACCTCGTCCACGGTGCCAAGCGGGTGATCGTGATGATGGAGCACGTCGCCAAGGACGGCAGCCACAAGATCGTCGAGGAGTGCACGCTGCCGCTGACCGGACGCGGCTGCGTGCAGCGGATCGTCACCGACCTCGCCGTCATCGACGTCACCGGCGACGGCCTGGTCCTGGTCGAGACCGCGCCGGGTGTCAGTGCCGACGAGGTCGCCGACGCGACCGGCGCCCCGCTACGACGCGGATGACGACGAGACGGCCGACGTCGCCCACACCGCGGCGCTGACCGCCTGGAGCCGGGCGATGCCCGCCTGCTCGGTCGCGTTGCCCGACGAGAGGATCGCGACGACGTAGTCGTGTCCCGCACCGCTGACGTGACCGACCGAGTTGACGACCCAGCCACTGGAGAGCGGCAGCCAGCCGTCCTTGAGGTCGACGGCCACGCCGGTGGGTACGCCTCCGCTCACGCCCCAGTGCTGGCCGTCCTCGACCGCCCCCAGCAGCGCGTCGGCCTCCGCGCGGGAGGCGTCGGTCAGGACGCCGTTCGGGTACGCAAAGGCCCGCATGATCGTGACCTGGTCCGCCGCAGAGGAGGTGTCCAGCCCGAAGTGTCCCTGCCGGTCGGCTCCGACCGTGACGCCGAGGGCGCTCGTGAACGCGGTCAGGCCGGCCCGGCCGACGACCGCGAAGATCGCGTCGGCGGCGGTGTTCGAGCTCTCGGCGATCATCGCGTGCAGGTTGGCGGTGACCCGGGGCGTCGCGGCGCTGCCGGCCTGTTGCGCGCGCAGCCAGGCGCCGAGGATCTGGAGCTTGGAGATGCTGGCCTCGACCTGGCCGCTGCGGTCGTTCGCGCTCCACGTCTGCCCGGACACCCCGTCGTACACGGCCACCGAGACCGACCCGCCCACCGCAGCGAGCGCGTGGCTGACCGCGAGGGGAACGCCGCCCAGCCCGACCGGGACGGTGGGCACCACTGCTGCGCCGGCTCCCACGGCCGCGCCGTCCGCGAGGTGCAGCG